>JAKOSR010000028.1 GCA_029777225.1 Chloroflexota bacterium | reverse complement strand
ACACAATTCATGGCAACGTTTTCACAAACACTATATTGGTAGAACGGAATTTCTATTGGATTTGGCCAAACTGACCAAATTTATGCCGTTTTTTCATGATTTTGCCGTGCATGCTTCTGAAAACGTTCCCAAGCCCGCAATGCCAGTGAGTTTTTCTGAAAAGCAAGCCTCAACCCGCATCCCAACCCAACCTTTCCCGCTATAATTAGCGCAACACTCACCTTAAAACTGGAGCCTATCCCAATGAACCTTTCAACCCTGCCCAACATCCCCTGGGAAGACCGCCCCGCCCATTCACACGAAGTCGTTTGGCGTTACAGCGCCAACCCCATCATCCCCCGCGACCTCATCCCCTCCTCCAACAGCATCTTCAACAGCGCGGTGGTCCCCTTTGAAGGCGCTTTTGCCGGCGTCTTCCGCTGCGACAACAAAAAGCGGGAAATGAACCTGCATGCCGGCTTCAGCCCCGATGGCATCCACTGGTCCCTCGAAAACGACCCAATCCACTGGGACTGCCCGGACCCTGAGCTGGCCCATTTTGAACACCGCTACGACCCGCGCGTACTCTTCCTTGAAGACCGTTATTATGTCACCTGGTGCAATGGCTACCACGGCCCCACCATCGGCATCGGTTACACCTTTGATTTCAAGAAATTCGAGTTCCTCGAGAATGCCCTGTTGCCCTTCAACCGCAACGGCGTGCTTTTCCCCCGCCGGATAAATGGCAAATATGTCATGTTCTCCCGCCCCAGCGACAACGGCCACACCCCCTTTGGCGATATCTTCATCAGCCAGTCGCCGGATATGGTGCACTGGGGGGAACACCGCTTTGTCATGGGCACCAAAGGGGGCTGGCAGAGCACCAAGATTGGCGCCGGCCCCGTGCCGATTGAGACCCCTGAAGGCTGGCTGCTGTTTTATCATGGCGTGCTCACCTCCTGTAACGGTTTTGTGTATTCTTTTGGCGCCGCCCTGCTCGACCTCGACCAGCCCTGGAAGGTGATTCATCGTGGCGGGTCTTATCTGCTTTCCCCTCAGACCCTTTATGAAAACGTTGGCGATGTTCCCAATGTAGCCTTCCCCTGCGCGACCTTGTACGATGAGCCCACCGGCCGGATTACCATCTACTATGGCGGCGCGGATACGGTCACCGCGCTGGCTTTCGCGAAGCTGGATGAGGTCCTCGCGTTTGTCAAAGAGACGGATGATAAATAAGGATTGGTAAATCCCGCTTTGGTTTCCCATCGATAACGCCTGCCGCCCGATAATCCCCTGGGCGGCGGTCATTTAACCTCTTCTGTTCTGAGTGCCCGGGATACGCCCCTCTGGTGGCCAATTCCATGAACCGCAAGTCAAATTGAAAGCGCTTCTCTGCCGAAATTTCGCGTGAAATTCCACCTTCCCGCCTGATTGCGTTTAGTGATTCATAATCACACTAACTAAGGCTATAATTGGACGAAACAACCGACCTGACCTTGAAAGAGAAGCTCATGCCAGACACCCTGACACTCACCGTCAATGGCAAACCCTACACCCTCCCCCTCATTCCCAAGGAAAAACTCTCTGACCTGCTGCGCTCGCGCCTGAACCTCACCGGCACCAAAGTCGGCTGCGGTGAAGGTCGCTGCGGCGCTTGCACCGTCCTGGTGGACGGCAAACCGGTCAAATCCTGCCTGACCCAGGCCGCCAGCGTGGACGGCAAATCCGTGTTGACCGTTGAAGGCCTGCGCGCTTTGCGCCCCGCCAGCCGGCAGCACCATCGCGAGGACCTGCGCGCCCTGCATCCCCTGCAGGAGGCTTTCGTGACCCACGGCGCGATCCAGTGCGGCTTTTGCACCCCCGGGCAACTGATGACTGCCTACGCCCTGTTGCAGGAAAACCCCGATCCCTCCTTCGACGAAATCCGCGCTGCCCTGAACGACGTCCTGTGCCGGTGCGGCAGCTATGCGGCCATCCTCAGCGCGGTAGGCGACGCCGCCCGGGCTTTGCGTGAAGATGGCGAGGTCAACCGGCGCGAAGTACCCTTTGGGGCGCAGGACCTGCGTGCCGTGGGTAAGTTTGCCATCCGTCCGGACGCGGTCGCCAAGGTGACTGGCCAGGCCGTTTTCACCGACGACCTCTCCTTTGAGGGGATGCTCTACGCGCGCGTGGTGCGCGCCAACGTGCCTTCCGCCATCCTGACCAGCCTGGACACCGCCCAGGCCCGGCTCATGCCTGGTGTGGCCACGGTTCTCACCGCCGCAGACCTGCCCGCCGCGCGCCTGCACGGCATTTACTTCCAGGATTGGCCCATCCTGGTTGACCTCGGCGGTCGCGTCCGCTATATGGGTGACGCGCTGGCCCTGGTGGCCGCCGATACCCAGCAACACGCGGATGAAGCTGCTAAAGCCGTCAAAGTGGCTTTTGAGCCCAGGCCCGTGGTTGCTAGCCCCCAGGAAGCCCTCAGCCCCGACGCCGAGCCTCTCCACGCCCAGGGCAACCTGCTCAAGCATATCCAGGTGCGCAAGGGCGACACCCAGTCCGGTTTTGAGGCTGCCGATGTCATCCTTGAACACACCTTCACCACCCCCGCCACCGACCACTTTTTCATGGAGCCGGAATGTTCCATCGCTGTACCGCGGCCTGATGGCGGCATGGATATCTTTGTTGGCTCGCAAATCCCTTATGCTGACCGCCGCCAGGTGGCCGAGGCCCTGGGTGTGCCCGAGCTGAGCGTGCGCGTACGCGGGCAAAAAACCGGAGGGGGCTTTGGCGGCAAGGAAGATATTGCCGGCCAAATCCATGCCGCGCTGCTCGCCCAGGCCACTGGTAAGCCGGTCAAACTGCTCTTCACCCGGCGCGAGAGCCTGCTCGTGCACCCCAAGCGGCATGCCACTCAAATCCGTGTGCGCTTGGGCGCCAAACAGGATGGCACGCTGACCGCCGCCGAAACGGAACTCTACGGGGATACCGGCGCTTACGCCTCCCTGGGCGTGGTGGTCATGACCCGCGCCACCACCCATTCCTGCGGCCCCTACGTGGTCCCCAACGTCAAATCAGACTGCTACGCCATGTTCACCAACAACCCGCCGGCCGGGGCCTTCCGCGGCTTTGGCGTGTTGCAATCGGCCTTTGCCATTGAAAGCGCCATGGACATGCTCGCTGGCAGGCTGGGGCTGGACCCGCTGGCCATTCGTCAAATCAACGCGCTGCATACCGGCGCGCAAACCAACACAGGGCAGCTGCTGGAGGAAAGTGTTGGCCTGCCAGACTGCCTGCAAGCCATCGCCAACCGCTGGCAGGAACGGGGCATCACGCGGCCGTTCGTCCCGGTGCTGGAAACCCGCGCTGGCAGGCAGGTGCTCACCTGTTGGGGCATGGCCGCGGCCTTCAAGAACACCGGGCTTGGGTCCGGGGCGGATGACTCCAGCGGGGCCATCGTTACGCTGCTACCACATGGCCGCCTGCAGGTGAAAACCGCCGCGTCCGAAATTGGCCAGGGCTTGGTGACCGCCATGCAACTCATCGCTGCTGAAGAAATGTCTTTTCCCGTGGAGAACGTCAACGTCTACGTGATGGACACGGACTTGACCCCGGATGGGGGCCCGACAACTGCCAGCCGGCAAACCTTTGTCACCGGTAATGCGGTCAAAAGCGCGGCCGGGGGCTTGCGCGCGCGTGTTGTCGAAATGGTATCACTCCGTTTTGAAGTGGAGCCGGCTGCGGTGCGCCTCACCCCTGAGGCCGTCTGGGCAGGGGAGCAACGCGTGGACTGGCAGCAGGTCTACGAGCTACTGAATGCCGCACCGGAGGGAACAGCATTTGAAACGCGCTACCAGGCCCCGCAGACCTCCACGCTTGAACAGGGTGGCAATATCCATTTCGCGTATAGTTTTGCCGCCCAGGCAGTGCAAATCGCACTGGACCTGGAAAGCGGCGCGGTCAGCGTGGAGAAAGTGCTCTCTGCCAATGACGCTGGCCGGATTATCAACCCCCTGGGCTTCCAGGGACAGGTGGAAGGCGGGGTTGTGATGGGCCTGGGGCATGCGCTGATGGAAGAATTCAAGGTGGAAAAGGGCGTCATCCTGAGCGACCGTATCGCGCGCTACCCCATCCCGCGCATGCAGGACGCGCCCGAAGTGGAAAGTTACATCGTGGAAGCGCCTGCCTCCAGCGGGCCTTTTGGCGCGAAGGGTACCGGCGAAATCGTCAGCATCCCCACCCCACCCGCGATTGCCAATGCCATTTACCATGCCACCGGCTTCCGTGCCGACAGCCTGCCCATCCGGGCGGAACAGGTTAGGGCCTGGCTGGAGGAGCACCCCGTTTTGGGCGATTCCAGCCCGGATGGGGATTAGCCACTGGACATCATGAACCCGAGAAAACGCCCGGCAATCGACATCATTTTCGTACTGGTCATCCTTGGTATGCTGGTCTATCCGGCCTGGGGCAGGTTGGAAGACCTGGATACTTTTGACAAAAACTTCGGGGGGCGAAAGCAATTGGTGAAGATTGTCAACAATTTCCGCTATCACAAGCTGGGAGAGCGGCTTTTTAACCGGGTGTTGAGGGGCGATGAGGATTGGCTCGTCTATACAGACGAGAATAACCTTGATGATTACCAGAACTCCATTCCGTTTTCAGAACAGGAATTAGCGCTCATTCAACAAAAGATTGACAACTTGAGAGCGAATCTCGAAGCCCAGGGAATCCGTTTCTACGTCATTATTCCACCCAACAAGGAGACCATTTACCCGGAAAGGGTGCCGGTTGAGGTACCCATCCTGGGAAGCGAATCGCGGCTGGGGCAGTTAGTGGCTTATCTCGAACGCAACGGAGGCACGCAGATTATTGACCTCAGGCCTGCTTTGAGAGATGCCCGAACGCAAAACCAGGTGTATTTCCGGACAGACACGCATTGGAATCGCATGGGGGCTTATGTGGCATACCAGGAAACAGCTTCCATTCTCTCCGCGGACTTCCCTGCTATTGTGCCCCATCCGCTCGAAGACTTTGAGCTGGAAGTGAAGCCCTTTTCTGGAGATCTAAGCCTCATCGCTGGAGAATTGTCGTTGAGCGAGGAAAGCGAATTTCTCAACCCCCGATTTAGCGGAGAGGTCACGCGGAGTGAAACTGTAGAAAATGACACCAGGTACCTCATCACCGAAAATCCGCATCCTGACCTGCCCAGGGCGGTTATTTTTCGCGACTCGTTTTTTGAATCTGTCATCCCCTTGCTGTCCAATCACTTTTCGCGTTCGGTGAACGCATGGAATTTCACTTATGACCCCGCGTTGGTGGAGAGGGAGTCGCCGGACCTGGTGATTTATGAGTGTACTGAACGGTACCTGAAGTTTTTACTGCAACTACCTTAAGATAACCCCCTTCCAAATAGGAATACAATTGCTGAACTATCGTGGAACGGAGTAAGAGGCGGCTCAAAACACCTTTTCATAAAAGACGTATGAATAAAAATGCACGCACATTCATTCACATTCTCTTTTCAGTGACGGTAATCGCCGCGTTATCGATACCGCTTGGGGGAAGTATTAAGAACTTGAAGCAGATTGACACTGACTTTTTTGGCAAAGTGGAGTTGGTAACAGCCGCCAGCAATATCCGCTTTTTTGCCTTAAAGGACAGGCTCTACAACAAGACCATCGTTGGCGAGGATGGCTGGCTGATTCACGCCAGCGATATGAGCACCAATGATTACCAGCGTTCCGACCCGCTGACCCAGGAGGAATTACAGGAAATTGAACAGAAACTCAGGGCTGCTAAAGAAAAGTTGGATAGCCTGGGCATCAAGCTTTACATCGTTGCCGCACCAAACAAGAACACGATTTACCCTGAAAAACTTCCATCTGAGATCAAGGTGCTGGGCAGCGAGACGCGCCTTGACCAGCTGACAGCCCACCTGCACGCAAGCCTGGACGTGCCTTTCCTTGATTTGCGACAGTCCTTGACAGAGGCGAGGCAGGATAACAAGGTTTTTTACCAGACAGATACGCATTGGAACAGCCTGGGGGCTTTCATAGCGTATCGTGAGATTGCCGGACGCTTGTCACAAGATTTTCCGGCCATTGTTCCATACAGCTTGGACCAATACGAACAGACCTGGGAACAATACACTGGAGACATGACCAAAACGATGGGGAATGTGGAGTTACCAGAAAAAACGATGGTTCTCAAACCCAGGTTTGAGGTCCTGTCTGACGTGGACAACATTCCCACCAGCACGGAAATCCTTTACGATTCGTATGTCATTTCCACACATCCGAACCAGGAACTTCCAACGGCTGTGTTTTACCGGGATTCCTTTTTTAAGCTGGTTTTACCTTTCCTGGCGGAACATTTCAGCCATACGGAAAGCTTTTGGACCTACAACTACGACATGCAAAGGGTCTTTGAACTGAAACCGGATTTGGTCGTCATCGAGTTTACCGAGAGAAGCATCCACCAGCTCTTGAACTGGGATGGAATCCTGGATTAAGCGGAGCCAAAACATGACCGAACACTACAATATAGGTTACAAATGTACTGGGTGGCAGGTAAATGAGGGCCGGGGGAACCAGGTGGCGCTGCGGTGGGTCAGCCAAAAATTGGAACGGCAGGACATCACCTATCGGCAATTGGACAGCCAAAGTAACCGCTATGCCAACACATTACGAGACTGGGGACTTCAAGCGGGTGAGAGAGTTTTCTTGTTTTTACCCCGGACCCCAGAGGTGTACAGCGCCTTCCTGGGCATCCTGAAAGCGGGGCTGGTTTGTGGGACTTTATTCTCCAGTTTTGGGCCGGAAGCGCTGCTGGACCGCCTGTCTGATGGGGCAGCGAGCGCGGTTGTTACCAACCAAAAATCCTTGCGCAAGTTGGACGAGGTTTGGCCGCTGCTTCCCGCGCTGCGGGTTGTTTTCCTGGTGGACGTACCAGAACACCTCTCGGAGCGCGTGGTCAGTCTACCGCGATTATTGGCCGAGGCGGGTGAGACGTTTGAAGCTTTCCCTGCCAGACCGGACACCCCATCCGTGATTCATTACACTTCCGGTTCAACCGGAACACCCAAGGGAGTGCAGCACGTTCATGGGTCGCTCGAGTCGCAACTGCGCTCCTTTCGGGAGGTTT
>JAKOSR010000179.1 GCA_029777225.1 Chloroflexota bacterium | reverse complement strand
TGCACCCTTCCGTCGGAGAAACAAAGCCAAATTACACCGGCCCAAAACCGCCGTATGACTTCCTCGATACGGACAATAAATACTCTTGGTTAAAAGCTCCGCGATATGATGGGAAATCAATGGAGGTTGGCCCGCTGGCGAGGATGTTGGTGGCTTATGCATCCGGACATGAGCGGGTGAAATTCTGGGTGGATGCTGTGCTTTCCAAGCTGAATGCCGGCCCGGAAGTTCTCTTCTCAACCCTGGGACGGGTGGCCGCCCGCTGCGTGGAAACCGTTGTGATGGCTGAGAAACTGCAAGAGTGGACGATGCAACTGGCAACCAATATTGGCAGCGGAGATTACCAGACGCATGAAAATGCGCATTGGGATCCCGCCACCTGGCCCACTGAGGCCATGGGTTGGGGCTGGTCGGAGGCTCCCCGCGGTGCTCTCGGCCACTGGGTACACATCAAAGACGGCAAGATCGTCAATTACCAGGCGATTGTTCCCTCGACCTGGAACGGCTCGCCGCGGGATGTGAACAGCCTGCCCGGGGCTTATGAAGCAGCCCTGGTGGGTACACCGGTTGCTGACCCGGAAAAACCGTTGGAGGTTTTGCGGACGGTTCACTCCTTTGATCCATGCATGGCCTGCGCAGTTCACCTGCTTGACCCGAATGGAAACGAGTTGAGCATGATCAAGGTGGTGTAGGCCGATGCCAAGGGATTTGATTCTTGGAGTTGGCAACTTGCTGCTGAGCGATGAGGGTGTTGGCATTCATGCGGTGCGCCGGTTGCTGGAGCGAGGAGACCTGCCCGAAGAGATCCAGATTGTCGATGGTGGAACTGCTGGTCTGGCTCTGATGGTCTACCTGGAGGATGTTGACCGCCTGGTGATCATCGACGCGATGGAGACCGGGGGACCACCCGGCACGCTGGTACGCTTGTCTGGGAATCAGATCCCGGCCTATATGGCGCTAAAGGTCAGTCCGCATGAAATTACCCTGCCGGATTTCCTGGCGGCAGCCAAGCTGCGCGACCTGTACCCACGGGAAGTCATTGTCTGGGGTGTACAACCGGAATCCATGGAGGTGGGAATCGAACTTTCTCCTACCCTGGCAGCCCGCCTGGATGAACTGGTGGATCTCGTGTTGGCTGAGATTCAACCGGTGACCACCTGAGCCGTAGATTGATTTTGAAATAACAAACCCTCAAGGAAGTAATTCCTTGAGGGTTTGTGTTTTGTGAGGGGGATTAAATTAATCCACGGTCAGGGTTTTGCTCAGGTTACGCGGAAAATCCGGATCAAAGCCGCGGGCAACTGCCATGTAATAGGACAGGAGCTGCAGCGGGATGACAGACAGCAGCGACTAGAAGATGGGGTTGGACTTGGGCAGAGTGATCACATTGGATGCATTTGCCTTCACACGATCGTCGGCTTCTCCGATGGCGATGGCCCGTCCACCGCGGCAGGTTACCTCATTGATGCCGCTAACGATCAAGGGTACATCCTCTGGTCCGGCAACAAACAGGATGGGGAAATCCTGGGTGACCGCCGAGAGCGGGCCGTGTTTGAATTCGGTTGAAAGCATCCCCTCGCAATGGGCGTAGGTGATTTCCTTCAATTTCAGGGCGCCTTCCAAGGCCATGGGGAAGGTGGCGCCATAACCCAGGCAGTACAGGTCATTCCACGAGTTGATCCCTTCGATCAGGGCTTGCACCTGCGGATCCGCCGCTCGAATGGTTTCCTCCATCAACCCCGGTAATTGATCGAACTGCTGGAGATCCCAACCAGCCAGCAGGGCAGCCAGGTACACGAAAGTGGTCACCTGGTTGGTGAAGGTTTTGGTGGCCGGGACGCTGATTTCGTAACCGCAGCAGGAAGGCAGCCAGGCTGAAGTGGCGCGGGTGAGGGTGGAGCCAATCACATTCACAAATCCAAAGCAGGTCATCCCGGCCGCTTGGGC
>JAKOSR010000178.1 GCA_029777225.1 Chloroflexota bacterium | reverse complement strand
GATTTTGGTTGCCTGCGGGACTGCCATTGCCACTTCCACCGTGGTGGCCAAGGCGCTTGAAGAAGAATTGGAAAAGCGTGGCATCCAGGTTTTCATCCGTCAGTGCAAAGCCAGCGAAGTGCCCAGCCTGGCACAGGATTTTGACCTGATTGTCACCACCACACCAGTTGCCACAGACCACGGCAAGCCTGTCATCCAGACTCTGGCCTTCCTGACCGGGATTGGAAAACAAGCCGTCGTGGAACAAATTGTTGAGAAGTTGAAGGCTTAAAAGGCGAATAACCAGTATCGACAGCATGACAGGAAAATGATGGAAGATATCCCCTACGGTTTTGTTTTCATCGGCTTGGCTTTCGCTTATGGCGTCCAGCTGTACCTCACCGGTTTGCAGGCCAAGCGTTACTTCAAACGTCTGAAGGTACTTCGCAAGGCCGGCCTCACTTCCGTGGGCATGGCCGGCGGAAAATGGTCAGGCCGGGTGTATGGGGTGTTGGTTGTCGACCCAGAATTTAAGATCCTGCATGCTGAAAAGATGTCTGGAATGACCATCTTCTCGGGCCTCAGACCTGTGCCTGAGTTAGTTGGAATAAATGCGGCTGAGTTGGTACAGGCCGGCCCGCGACCTGGGTTGAAAAAGAAAGTACAGGAAGCGTTTCAAAACGCAGCGAAGGAATTCTTTAAACAGGAAGCCCAAACCGAAGTTCCCGAAAAAATGAGCGATGTAAAAAGTGTCCGCATGTACCCAAAAGCCAAACAATAATTACCGCAAGCGTGTGTTCGTCTGAAGGAGGTGGTTCTATAGTCTGGGAAACCTAAAAGTTTGCAAGGCAATAAAGCAGTTTTCTAATCGATTTTAAAAAACTAATTGGAGGAATATATGCAAGCACTTGCAACAGCTGCAGAATGGTTCATTGGCCTCTTCAAAGCAGGCGGTGAGACATTCGTAGGCCTGGTAACAGGCATCATTCCCTTGCTGGTCATCCTGATGACCTTTGACAATGCCCTGATCACCCTGATTGGTCCGGAAAAGATTGACAAGGTCGGGGAAGCCGCCGGCCGGGAAGGTTTGATTTATTACCCTATTCGCTACATGATTTTGCCGTTCCTTTCGGTGTTCTTCCTGACAAACCCAATGGCTTACACCATGGGTCGATTCCTGCCAGAAAAATACAAGCCGGCCTTCTACGATTCAGCCGTCTCGTATGTTCACCCACCTCTGGGCATCTTCCCGCATGTCAACCCTGGCGAATACTTCGTCTGGGGCGGTATTGCCACCGGTGTTGAACAAGCTGGATATCGTGTCAGTGATTTGGCCATTCGCTACTTGCTGATAGGCCTTGTCGTCATCCTCATCCGCGGCATTGTGACAGAACGCATCACGGCAATTATGTCAAAACGCAGTGCGGCGTCTGAACAAGCTGCAGCAAGCTAGGTGGAGGACAAAATGAAAGGGATTAATAAACTCCTGGAAAGAATTGGTCGTGGCGTTGGTAAAGTTGTTGGCGCCATGTACCAGGCCGGCCGTGACTCCGTCGATCAGGTCATCAAGAATGTTCTGCCATTCATGGCGTTCATCTCCCTGATTATCGGTATCATCCTCAAGACGGGTGTTGGCGATTGGATTGCCAAAACCCTGTCTCCCCTGGCTGGCAGTCTGCTGGGCCTGGTGGTGTTGTCCATCATTATCGCCATCCCGGTTCTCTCTCCGCTGCTCGGACCTGGTGCTGTGATTGCGTCCATCATCGGTACCTTGCTTGGCACGCAGTTCGCGACCAAAGCCATCCCGGCCCAGTACGCGTTGCCCGCTCTCTTCGCCATCAACCCGCAGGTAGGTTGTGACTTCATCCCGGTGGGTTTGGCCCTGGGGGAGGCGGAGCCTGAAACGGTGGAAATCGGCGTTCCCGCCGTGCTGTTCTCCCGCTTCGTCACCGGCCCCCTGGCTGTTGTGTTGGCATATTTTGCCAGCATCGGCCTGTACACAAAGTAAGTTAAAATTAGCAGGGAGTGGCTGTTAGTTCCAACAGCCACTCCCAATGTCAAAGTTAGAATTTGAGAGGAAAAATGGCAGAGTATAAGAAAATCGTCATCAAAGCTGGCCCCGGAGGATGGGGTGGACCCTTGGTTGTGGAACCCAAACCTGGACGTGATGTCATTGCGTCAATCACAGGCGGAGGTATTCACCCGGTCGCCCAAAAAATTGCGGATTTGACGGGGGGCGTTGTTAAGGACGGCTTCCGTGGTGGTGTTCCCTTCGATCAAATTGCCTGCGCGGTGATTGACTGCGGCGGGACGGCACGCGTCGGCGTCTACCCAATGAAGAAGGTTCCAACAGTCGATATTTATCCTACCAAACCCTCAGGCCCGCTGTTCCGCTTCATCACAGAGGAATTCTTTGTGTCTGGTGTGCGGGTGCAGGATTTGGAAAACAATAAATAAGAACCTTCAGCAAGCAAATACTCTGAGATTCTTCCGCGGCTGGAAACAGACCAGTCTTAATTTGCGGTATCAGCGCGAAAGATTTGGCGTGCTTTCCATCACAATTGGAGGGAGAGTTGATTAAATACAAGGCCACCGTCCTACACGTAGGAGAGTTGGTCAGTGAATTTACTGACGCTGGTATTTTGGTATTTTTCGGTGAAAGCGCACCTCAGGAGTTATACGAGTTTTCTGTCATTCACGATGGCAAGAATCTGGAAGCGGACCTGGTCCCAGGCGACCAAATCTCTCTCGATGGTGAAAAGTATCAAATTTTGGCTGTTGGTGAAGTGGCAAATGTAAACTTCAAAAACCTG
>JAKOSR010000027.1 GCA_029777225.1 Chloroflexota bacterium | reverse complement strand
CTTCAGTCGCCTGGCCAAGGGTATCGAGGCCGGTGAATTTGTCAGCGGTGTAGTAGCCACTGTCGATGATGGCAGCAATCACGTTGGATTGATCCACGCTCACAACCGCGGAGGGTTTGGCGGGCACATCGATGACACCATTGTTGTAGGTGGTGGTCTTCTCGGGGGTCTTGCCCTCAAGGAACGCCACGGCGGCTTTGATCGCGTCGCTTACCAGCGTGCGCACATCCTTCAGCACGGTCATGCTTTGCTTCCCGTCGATGATGTACTGCACAGAGGCGATTTCAGCGTCCTGTCCGGTCACATAGTACTTGCTCACGTCCTTGTCAGCTCCGAAGGCGTCCGCAATCGCGCGCGCGGTCCCATCGTTCGGGGCCAGGATGAAGACTTCGCCCTTGTCCGCAGCGGATGCGGCGGTCAGGTTCGATTCGGCCAGGGTCTTGGCCACATTGAAGTCCCAGTTCGTGGTGACCTGGCCAATAATCTTGCCCATCTCATCCCGGGTCAGGGTGGCTTTGTCTTTCAGCGCAACTGCTTCGGCAGAGTTCTTGATCACAAACGTGCCATCCGCAATCTTCGGCTGCAATACGTTCCACGCGCCTTCAAAGAACAGGAAGGCATTGTTGTCTGAGGCAGCCCCAGCGTACAGGTACAGCGGCAACCCCGTCCCCATGGCATGATCCACCAGGTATTGCGCTTGCGCTTCACCCACGGATACACTGTCAAAGGTCACATAGTAGTCCACCGCGGCGGTGTCGGTAATCAACCGGTCGTATGAGACCACCTTCACGCCCGCAGCCTGCGCTGCTTCCGCTGACGCGGCCGCCGCAGTGCTGTCCTGTGGACAGATGATCAGGACTTTGATGCCCTTGGTAATCAGTGTTTCCACATTCTGTTTTTCCTTGGCGGAATCGCCCTGGCTGAACAGAATCTCCACACTGTATCCGGCCGCCTTCAACGCGTCCGTAAAGCGGGTCTCGTCCTGTATCCACCGGGGTTCATCCTTGGTCGGCAGGACAATGCCTACAGCCAATTTCTGTTCCTCAGCGGGGGCCTGGGTTTCCGTTGCGGTTTTCGCGCAGGCGCCAAGCACCATGGATGCAATCAGTAAGATTGCGACAAACAAAACACTCTTTCTTCTCATATTTCAAAACCTCCATTTTGAACTTGTTGAGTTTGACAATCGATATAACGAAGGCTGAGATACCTTCGGTTTATCCAATTCATTATAAGTTATCCTTTCAATCCTGTGGTCGCGATTCCTTGTGTAAATTGTTTCTGGGTAAGGAAATACATAATCAGGATTGGGATAATCGTTATTACGGCCCCTGCCATCAGCAGATGCGTGTTTGGGCCGGCTTCCGTGATGAAACCGTACAAGCCAACCATCAACGGCCGCCAGGTATCCCTCGTGGTCACCAGGAGAGGCCACTGGAAGGCATTCCACGACGCAGTGAAGCCAAACAACATTACAGTCATCACGGGTGCTTTACTGATGGGCAGCACCACCTGCACCAGGAAGCGTAAATGGTCACAGCCATCAATGCGGGCAGCGTCCCAGAGTTCTTTGGGTACCTGTGCAAAAAACTGCTTCAACAGGAAAATGCTAAAGGCGTTGGCCATAAAGGGAATCGTCAGCGACCAGTAGGAATTTATCCACGTTTTTCCCGGCAAGGGAATAATGGCACCCCTGATTAACAAGTAGTTTGGGATAAGCGTCACGGATTCCGGAATCATCATGGTCGCCAGGAAGACACCAAACAGGATGTCTTTTCCTTTGAATTCAATACGTCCAAAGGCGTAACCTGCCAGGATGGACGTGAAGAGCAGGCCGGCCAGCGTGCCCAAGGTAATCAAGACACTATTGACAAAATACTTGGAAAAACTTGCCTGCCTCCAGGCTTGGTAATAGTTATCCCATTGGGGAACCTTGGGAAGCAGATGCCTGGTAATGGTTTCGCCCAGCGTCATCAGCGAGGTAGAAATCATCCAGAAAAATGGGAAAATGAAAATTATCGCCCCAAACAACAGGATTAAATAAAGGAACATTTTTCCAATAATCTGAACAGCGGTTCGTTCCTTCCGCTTGCTTTTTACAAAGGTTGTGGGAACAGTCTGTGAATTATCCATAGAATACACGCTCTCCCAAAATCTTGTTCTGTGCCAGCGTCAGACCCAGGATGATTAGAAACAGGACAATGGCCTGGGCGGTCGCGATACTATATTGGTTGGCTTTGTAAAAGCGATCGAAGATTAACAGGCTCGTGGTGAGCACGCTCGTTCCCGCGCTTGGTGTGCGCATGACGTAGAGATGGTTGAAAGCCTTAAAGGTACCAATGAACGCAATTAGGGTCAGGTAAAAAGTGACCGGGGAAATCATCGGAATAGTAATATACCTGAACTGGTCCCAGCGGCTGCCGCCATCAATTTCGGCGGCTTCATAGATTTCCTTGGGAATATTCCCGAGGCCGGCCAGGAAGATGACCGTGTTATAGCCAATAAATGACCAAATACCATAAATGATGATGCTGATGAGCGCGAGGCTGGGGCCGCCGGCCAAACCGGAAACCTTGAGCCCGAGCAACTGCAGGACGGGTTTGGCCTCAAAACGCCAGCGCAAGGGGTCGACACCAAAGAAACCAATAATCCGGTTAGCAAAGGAGGTCTCTCGGCTTGAAAAGATAATTTGAAAGACGACAGCTGTGGAAATCGAGGGCGTGATGTACGGTAAGAAGTAAATTATGCGGAAGATTTCCTTGCCCACGATGTCCTGGTAAAGTATATATGCCAGGATAAGGCCAATAATAATCTCGAGTGGGACCGTGCCTATGGCGTAGTAAACGGTCACAATCAGCGAATTGAGGAACTCCGAATTACCGGTTTCGTACATCTGGATCCAACCGGTCACAAAAACCACGCCGCCGAGGATTAGGACAATGGCCGCGAGCAAATGCGCGAGCTGTTTACCCTTCGCAAGCGAGGCAAAGGCCCGGTTCCAGATAATAAAACTGCCGACAATCATCGCAATCCCTGCCAGCAAAATCAGCAGGTTTTGCCATGAACCAAAAATCAACAGGTAGTTTTTGTCACCAACAAAAGGGCCCTTGGTGACCTGCCAGTTGAAGAGGCTCATGTAAATAGAATACCCAATTGGGAAAATTCCAAAAACCAAAATGATGATTAGAGCCGGGAGTATGAATAGGTAGCCGGTAATTTCTTCCTGGATTTTCAGCTTGTGAAGATCGCCACCGGTTTTCTTGCCAAACGTTGATGTGTTTTCAGTCAATGAATCCTCCAACCTGGGGAATTGTCACAATCGAGCGTTATAACACACTGATTATACAGATGAATCAGATTTTTTGTGAAAATTGATTCGTATAAGTTTTGTTTCATCAAGACCACCCGTCATGGATAAGGAACAAACCCCAGGATGGTGTCAGGAAAAGAATCGGTCACCAGCAGAAAACCGTACCCATCCAGGTACTCGATGCCTTCCCAGTTTCGCGCGGTTTCGGTGTCCAAAAGACGCAGTTGAATGGGCGGAATTTGCTCCAGCCTTATCCCGGAATCCGTAATATGAAGCTCGAGAATTCTTTCCACCACCGCGCTTTCAATGTGCGTGGGGCCCAGACCGAACTCCAGCGCGATTGGGTCCGAGTTGACCGCAAGATGCGTATCGCCTGGATAAAAGTAATTCATCACCCAGAACGTGCCATCCGAGGCCACCATGGTCGCGTCTGTTATGCGGTAATTGATGCTTGGGAATGGTAACCTGGTTTGGCTAAGGTCTGCCATGTTGATAACACTGGCATAAGGCTCAGGATTAACCGAGGCGCCATTATCCTCAAAAAGTGTGTAGACCTTACCCTGGAAAATGGCGATGGCTTCATTCGAGGCATTTTCAAAGGATGTTTGGGGAGGGAGCTCGATGAGCGTTTCGGGTTCCAGGACAATTTTTTTAAGGTCCCCCACAACCTGACCACGAACAAAATAACCCATCATCGGACTGCCACTGTGCGTTTCAATGGTCAGGTAAACGCTGTTTCCGTCAAAGACGAGGCTTTCAAAGCCTTCAAATCCCTTGAGGCTGTTGGAAAGTCCACCATCCTCAAATGGGACTGGTTTACCAGTTAATGGTTGCCCGCCCTTTTGCTCAATGGCCAGGAGAATGTCCTGTTTTTCGATTGCGTAAATCGCTGGGTTGCCATCAACCTTGAAGCGCGCGGGGTATTGCGGCAGCAAGACCAGTTCATCGCCGTACCACGCCATGCCAGAAAATTCTATTTTTGTTGAGTCAAGTGGCGCGGCCAGTGGAAGCTGGCGTACATCAACCTCTGTTGGTGAATTCTGTATAGTCGCAGTCACAACCGGCTCAATGGTTGGGGTTTCTATGGAATTGGCGCTTGGGGAAGGCGTTACTTCCACGTTCTTGGTCTGCGAAAACTCAGCAGTCGAGATAATGCTCATTTGTAG
>JAKOSR010000177.1 GCA_029777225.1 Chloroflexota bacterium | reverse complement strand
GGCTGCCAAAGAAGCCGGCGGTCAAACCATAATCCACGTCATTGGCGTACTTCATGGCCTCTTCGAGGCTGTCCACGGCCGTCACCATCAGGATGGGCAGGAACATTTCCTCTCTCCACAGGCGCTGGCTCAGGGGCACGTCGGCCACGAGCGTCGGCGCGCAATAATACCCGTTCGCCAGCTCGCCATCCGTGAGATGCCGGCCACCAGCCAGTATCGTGCCGGCCTGGCTGAGTTCATCCACGAAGCCCAGGTAATCCTTGTAAGCTTTGCGGTTGATGACCGGGCCCATGTAGTTTTCCCGGGCGGTGGGGTCCCCCACGCTCAACTTGTTCGTCAGGTCAGTCATGCGCTCCACGAGCTGCTGGTACACCGGTCTCTCGATGAACACGCGCGAGCAGGCTGAGCATTTTTGTCCTTGCAGGCCAAAAGCGGAGCGCACGATGCCAATGGCCGCGTCTTCAATATCCGCGTTGCGTGAGACGATGGTGGGGTTTTTGCCACCCATCTCCAGGATGGTGGGTCGCACATAATTGCCCTGCGCGAAGCGCCGGAAGATGCCCATCCCAACCTCGAGCGAGCCCGTGAAGGTCACGCCGGCCACGTCGGGGTTATCCGTCAGCGCGTTGCCGAGCGTGGAACCGGGGCCGGTCACAAAATTGATGACCCCATCCGGTACGCCGGCTTCACGCATGCATTCCATGATGAACGCCGAGGTCCAGCTGGTATCCGTTGCCGGCTTAATCACCACGGTATTCCCCGCGATGAGCGCGTTTCCGGCAGGTCCGCCGCTCAGGGAAGCTGGGAAGTTGAAGGGTGAAATCACCAGCCAGACGCCATAAGGTTTCAATACCGATTCGTTGGTGGAAACAAACCCCGTGAGCGGATCGGTGCCCATCGCGCGGGCGTAGCCATGGTTTTGTTCCATCATGTCGCAGCCCCAGCGCACCAGATCAGCCATCTCAGCCACATCCCCAAGGGATTCCATGCGATTCTTGCCCACCTCCAGGCTCACCGCCGCGCCGATTTCAAACAGGCGCGCGTCAACGCGTTCCGCGAACTTGCGCATCAGGTAAACGCGCTCCTCCCAGTTCATCCGGCTCCAGGCCGGGAACGCCGCCTTGGCTGCGGCTACGGCGTCGTTGGCGTCCTGCGCGGTGCCTTTTTGGAAGGTGGCCAGGTGCCAGTTTTTATTGATGGGAGAAAATGCCTGGTGCTTGTCCGCCGCGTAGCGTTCCTCGCCACCGATGACCATGGGATATTCCTTGCCCATGTGCTGTTTGAGCTCTGCCAGGGCCACGTCAAACTGGTCATGCAGTTCCTGGGGCGGGTTGAACATGGTCCCATAGGTGAGTTTGAAAGGGATGGGTTCTGTCATAAACGTGATGCCTCCATTGGTTTTGATGAGGGCATTGTATCATGGCCGGCCGGCGGAAAGCGGGGTTGCAGAAGGCGGGGAGGGAAGAGAGGGGGTGATCCGGCCAGCATCGAGATTGCCGTGGTCGCTGGCGGTCCCTGGCAATGACGACCTGACCCAGAGAAGGGGAAAAATTGGGTGGAAGAAGGGCTTGACGTTTGCCAGGCTTGGCGAGGTTTAGGGTGACTTGGCACAGCAAAAGTGGGGGGTGTTGGCAAACTTACGGGCAGATACCAGATGATTCGGTTCGCTCAGCGTCACAAGACGCCGTGCGGTCAATGGACCTGCACGGTCTTATCCCATACTGACACGCTGCAGGGAGACTTTGTCAGGCAGGGCGTAAGTGCAACAAGGGAGTTAATCCTTGCGTAATTTGAATGTAACCTCGTATCGGTAAAAATCGATAGTGGGGACTATAGCCAAGGCGCGTTTCAAGCGCGGATCATCTTCCATGGCGATGATGACGCCTCTGACATTTTGACCATTCTCCGCCAACACCTCTTTTACATAACCCATATAGCGCAAGGTTTGACCCACAACCACATCAGACGCCCTTCCTCTTTTCAATTCAACTACGAGCAGTGTCCTTTTATCTTTACTCACCGCGAGAATATCAATTGCGCCTGAATCCGTTTGGTATTGCTGGCCAACTTTTTCTCCTTCGTCTTCAAAG
>JAKOSR010000176.1 GCA_029777225.1 Chloroflexota bacterium | reverse complement strand
GTAAAAGAAAAATGTATGGTTAAAACCAAAAACGGCCATCGCTGGCCGTTTTTGAATTAGTAGCGGGGAGTCGATTCGAACGACTGACCTCCGGGTTATGAGCCCGACGAGCTGCCACTGCTCTACCCCGCATCGGAATTTTTAGTATATCACACTACAGCAGGTAGGTCAAGTTTTTTCTCGCGCCAGAAAACCAACCTGCCTGACTCCACGGGGCTCCACAATCCCGGGGGCTCCGTCATATCAGGTCGGAAAGGCGCGTTTAGTTCCCCTTGCTCCAGAACGCGTCAGCTTCCTTCTCGAGATTGGCCAGGCGTGTGTAATAATCCGGAAATTCTGTCAGATGCGCCAGGGCAATTTTGGCCGTCGTCAGCGGGTCATCGTTGGTGACATTGGTGAAAATGTTCTTGGTGCCATGTTCCAGCTCCACGTTCATGCCCATCCAGAACTGGTCGACGTCAAACTTGCTCCAATCAACACCCAGCTTTTCAGCCCAGGCTTTCGCTTCTTCTTTCGAAATCTTTGTATCAGCCATTTTCTCCTCTTTCCTTTTCCGTAAACGAATCTTACCCCAAAACGCTCTGTTTGAGTATTTTTCTGGTCTATCCTATCCGGCCTTTGAGATTCTCCGCGGTAAACGGGCCTTGCGCCTGTATGACCTCCAGCGCGGCAGGCAGCGCATCCCAGGTGTTCCACAGCAGCACACCCCTCACCCGGCCTTCTGCCAGGTAGTATATGACGCCCTTCGTAAACACCTCTGTCCAATCAGAAAATATTTCCATCCTTGAGTCCAGCTCACCCAGGGCTTCATACCCCAGCTCAAACAGGTCGGAATAGAAGTACGGCAGGTAGGTATAAGGCTCCGTTGCCCCGGCCATATTTCGGCCGGCCTGCTTGCCCATTTTCTTGGCATTGTCTTCGTGCTCCAGCCGTTTTCGCTTTCCCAACACCGGCGCGTAGAACTCAGCCACGTCACCCGCCGCGTAAGTATCCGGGTCGTTCGTGCGCAGCAATTCATCCACCTCAACCCCATTCCCTACCTTCAGCCCCGCCGCTTCGGCCAGGCGGGTGTTCGGGATAATGCCAATCCCAGCCACGACAACATCAAATTCCAGGTCCTTGCCCTTATCTGTCTTAACTTTGAAGACCTGGCCATCATCCTGGATATCCTCCACACCTTCGCCGGCCAGCACTTCCACCCCTTTTTGGCGGAAGTAATCATTGAGGAAGAGAGAGAGGTCGCGTGGGTAAACCCGGGCGCCAATGCCTTCCTCGGGGAAGATTTCAGTCACATTTTCGCCGTTCATACGCAGGGCGGCCGCGATTTCCGAACCCGTAAAGCCACCTCCGATGACGCCAAAGCGCAGATTCCTGCCGGCGTGCTCGCGCAGGGCTTTGTAATCATCGAGGTTGCGGAAGTAGATGACCCGCTCACCCCCAAAGGTGAGTTTCCGGGGTGCGCCTCCATTGGCCAGCAAAAGTTTGCCATATGTATATTGGTTGCCCTGGTCATCCTGTAGCGTCTTTTCAGTCCGGTCGAGCGAAACGACTTTTCTGCCCAGCACCAGCTCAACCCCTGTATCGTAGGGTTTTCGCCACACCGCGTCCAGCGGTTTGCCTGTCCACAGCTTTTTTGAAAGGTAAGGACGGTTATAAGGAGGGTACGCCTCCTCACTGATGATGGCAATGCTTCCGCTTGGGTCCAACTCCCTGATCCCCCAAACCGCAGCGTCCGCGGCTAAACCCCCGCCAATAATGACATACTGATATTGTTTCATTTGACATCCTTTCTTTCCTGAATGGTCAACAAATGCCTCAATGTGATAATACAAGCTTGGCCGATGGGAAGCAAATCGCTGTCGAAGGAGGGTTGTATGAGGATTGTTAGAACATGTCCCCGAACCCCACATTTGGATGGGTATAATTCAAACAGATGAAAACCACAGCCCACTGGAGCCAAAATGACCACGAATACCAAGCCCATTAGCACCGTTTACTTCAGCCATGGCGGTGGTCCGCTCCCGCTCCTGGGGGACCCGAGCCACAAAGCGATG
This sequence comes from Chloroflexota bacterium, assembly GCA_029777225.1. GTDB lineage: Bacteria > Chloroflexota > Anaerolineae > Anaerolineales > Anaerolineaceae > Mesolinea. Next base: position 3,121 of record JAKOSR010000176.1, on the reverse strand, counting down.
ATTGATTTCATGCTGGCCCTGCCAGAAAAACTGGTCAAACCAGCGGCCATCATCGTCATCAGCGCGCACTGGGAGGAAAAGCTTCCCACCCTGTTGGGTGCCGAACATCCTGGCATGTTTTACGATTACTACGGCTTTCCAGAAGCTGCGTACCAAATCCAATACCCCTGCCCTGGCAGTCCGGCCCTGGCTACCGAAGCACAGGCCTTGCTCAACGCACAAGGGATTCCAGCAGCCATCAACCCCACGCGTGGCATCGATCACGGGCATTTCATCCCGCTCAGCCTGATGTATCCGCAAGCGGATATCCCCGCAATCCAGCTATCACTCATCCGCGGGCTGGACCCGGCAGCGCATCTCAAGCTCGGGGAAGCCTTGCGCGAGTTGCGGAATGGCAACACGCTCATCATTGGTTCAGGTTTTTCGTTCCACAATATGCGTGCCTTTTCCTGGCAGGGCGAAGAGAAACCTGACCCAGCCAACGACGCGTTTCAGAATTGGCTCATCGAGACCTGCGTCACCCAGAAAGACTACGCGCAAACGCGCGACGCGCTCTTGCACTGGGAAACCGCGCCCTCTGCAAGGTATTGCCACCCCAGGGAGGAACACCTTATGCCACTGCTGGTTTGCGCGAGCTTGGCGGGAAAGCCGGCTTCGCTCCTGTTTGATGATGCCATCCTGGGCAAACGCGGGGTGGCTTTCGGCTGGGAATAAGTGCGTAAAAAACAACCATAAACAGGGACTGAACAGTCCCTGTTTATTCTTCCATAGTTTTTGCTAGCTGCGCAGCACCGCGCCAAGCTCGCGCTCCAAGGCCCGGATCACCCGTTTACGGATGGTTTCCGCGTCCTTATCGGTCAGCGTGCGGTCATAAGCCTGGTAAGTCAGCTGGTAGGCCATGCTCTTTTTTCCCAACCCAAGCTTTTCCCCACGGAAAATATCGAACAAGCGCGCGTCGGTGAGCAATTTGCCACCTGCCTGGCGGATGGTCTTTTCGAGTGTGGCGGCGCTGACGCTTTCATCAACCACCACAGCGATATCCTCGCGCATGGGTGGGAACGTGGAAATTGGGGTGTTCACGAATTGCGCCTGGCTCAGTTCTATCAGCAAGTCCGCGTCCAATTCAGCAGCCAACACAGGCGCGTCCGTAAACTCGTAGTTTTGCTGAACGAGTGGGTGCAATTCACCAAACACGCCCAGGCAAGCTTCACCGCTCAGGACCCACGCGCATTTTCCCGGGTGGAAGCTCTCATGCTCTGCCGGCTGGTAGTTGATGTTTGGGAGGTGCAGCCCTTGCATTAAGTTCTCCACCACGCCCTTCAAATCAAAAAAGTCCATGGGGGCAATGGGTTGCGTTTCCCAGGTTGGCGCTTCCCACGCGCCGGTCATGCCAATGGAGAGACGGCGGGCTTCCCGGGGCAGTTTTTCGCCATCCACAGGGAGGAAAACCGGTCCCAACTCAAACATGGCCAGGCCCGGGCGATACTTGCAGTTGCGCTCCACCAGTTCCAGCATGGTTGCCAGCCCACTGCGCCGCATGGCCGTACGTTCAGGTGTGATGGGATTCTTAATACGCACATACGCGGCACCAGGTTCCATGGCTTTTCCCGGCCGTGAGCGTGCCTCGCGCTGCGGGGAGGTCTGTCGATAGGCCAGCGTGTCCTGCAAACCGCACGCCACCAGGATATCGCGGATGGTTTCTTCGGCCGCCTGGTCGTGGTTGTCGTGGAAGGGTGGGATGGCCGTGCTCATCCGCCGAGCTGGAATGCGGTTATAACCATACAGGCGGCTTATTTCCTCAATCAGGTTGGCTTCCCCAATCAGCCCGTCCTCAATGTCGGTACGGGTGGACGGCGAAGTGGCCACCAGGCTGTCTTCAAGCGCCCGGCACTCAAAGCCCAAACGGGTCAGGATGTCCGCGGCCTCAGCAATCGGGATTTCAGTACCCAGCGTTTCAATGATTTTCTTCTCAGTCAGCGTCACCACCGGGTCGACGGTTTTTTTACCATAGTGGTCCAAAACACCTTCAATCAGCTGACCGCCACCCCAGGCCTGCATGCGGGCCAGGCATAATCCCAGGGCCATTTCCGCCAGCGCCGGGTGAACATTCCGGCTGAAGCGATATGCGGCCTCACTGGTCAGCTTGATTTTACCGAGGGTCTTGCGGATGTTGATGAAATTCCATGAAGCGGCTTCAACCAGCACATGGCGCGTATCCGCGGAAACGCCCGTCTCGCTACCGCCCATCACCCCCGCGATGGAAAGCGGGCCGGCCGTATCGGTGACCAGTTCCACTGTCTCGTCCAAAACGCGTTCCTCGCCATCCAACGTTGTCAGACGTTCGCCGGCGCGGGCTGTGCGCGTGATAATCGTGGGAATGCCGCCGGCCCGGCGCGTCAGCAGGTCATAATCAAAGGCATGCAGTGGCTCGCCGGTATCCAGCATGGTGTAGTTGGTGGCATCCACCAGGGCGTCAATCGGCCGCATCCCCGCCAAAACCAGGCGGCGCTGGATGCTGTAGGGGCTGGGTTTTGTGGTGGTGTTTTCCAGCATGCCCAGCATAAAGCGCGGGTTCATTTCGTCATCCCGCACTTCCAGCCTCACCTTGGACTGAATCGCCCCGCCTTTTTCCAGTTTCGGCAGGTTCGGTAACCTTAATGGCCGCTTGAGCGCGGCAGATAGCTCACGGGCAATGCCGATGATCGATGCGTCGCGAACCATGTTGGGCAGGATTGAAATTTCGAACACCGCGTCGCCCATGTAGTCTGCCAATGGGGTACCGGTGGGGGCATCGGCGTCGAGAATGATGACGCCATCATGTTCGTTGGAAATGCCCAGTTCCTTTTCCGAGCAAATCATCGAGCTGGACTCAACCCCTCGAATGACCGCTTTCTTAAGTTTGGTCATTACCAGGCCAGGTTGATGGCCATCATAGAGTTCGGCGCCTTCGCGGGCATAGGCCACCTTGAGCGGCTGCGCGAGCGGACCAAGCCCCTTGTAGGGGTACAGGTTTGGCGCGCCGGTGAGGACCACGTGTTCCCCATGGCCATCCTGCAGGCGACAGAGCACCAGCTTGTCGGCGTTGGGATGGGGCATAACCTCGCTAACTTCTGCCACCACG
>JAKOSR010000175.1 GCA_029777225.1 Chloroflexota bacterium | reverse complement strand
GGTCTCGGCGTCACGCTGGGACAGCATTTGGATATCCTATCCGAGAAGCTGCCCACCATCAGCCTGGTTGAATACGAAAGGCTGATAGAGCTAAAAACCGCCAGGCTGTTTGAAGCGTCATGTGGGATGGGCGCCGTCATCGCGGGTGCTACAGCAGCCCAGGAGGATGCGCTGGTGAGGCTGGGGTGGAATTTTGGACTGGGATTCCAGGTGCTGGATGACTACCTTGGCATTTGGGCAGCGCCAAACCAAACCGGAAAATCGACATTCACTGACCTCATCTCGCGCAAAAAATCTTTTCCGATTCTCTATGGGCAGGAAAAAGGCGGGCGATTTACCGAGCTATGGAGCACGTTGGGGGTTATCACAGAAGAGGACGCAAAATCCTTAGCGGAACTTTTATCAGCCGATGGGGCAGAGGAGGTCACCCGCGAAAAAGCGCTCGCTTACGCAACCTCCGCGCTGAAGGAACTCAACGCCCTGGATGGAAAGCCTGACTACCAGGCAGCCCTGGGCCAGTTAATCAGGCAGGTCTTCGCTCCCCTGCGAATCAGTAACAGCAACTGAAGAAGGCTGGCTAGACCTTATTTGATTCATCCGAAAAGCGGCTGTAGCCAACCCGAGTGCCACCCAAAAGTAAGGCAGCCCAAAGGTGTCCATGCTAAAGCCCTCCACCAACAAGGCCAGCAGGAAGAGCTTGCCAATCAGGCCAAACGCTCCCGAAAGTTGGGCGGTGTTTTTCCTTTCCAATGACGCCGCGTTATACCAATGCAGATAGAGCCAGGCCACAAAGACGCTCAACCCAACCACGCCGGTTTCCGCCAATAAACGCACCCACAGGTTCTTGGCGTTGGGGATGAAGTCCCTGAAGAACAACATGGAAACAATTTCTGGAAGTTTGAAGCCAAATTCGGGAACAAGATTCGGGAAGTAATAACCGGAAGCGCCCAGCCCTACCCCCAGGAATGGATGCTGCAAAAACACCCTAAAGCCACTAATCCAGTAAATCAAGCGTTCCGCGAAGCTGAGTTGGCTGGCCCAGCCTAAAAGCCCAAATTGCCGGTAACGGTTTAGGTCAAAGAGCCGTTCCATGCGCGGGTCTATGCGGGTCAGCAACAGCCCAAGCAGCAGCAGTACAGCCAAAAGACCGAGCACGACAGCCAGCCATAAAAGCGCTTTGTACAGGAAATGGGTTAATCGATTTCGCTTTTTTGCCTGGTGTTTGTCATGGGAATCCAACAAGCTGTTCAGCAACTGATTGGCCGCTCTAAAGACCAGGTACCCTGCCAAAAAGACCATGGTCAACCAACCGATTCGCGAGAAGCTCAGGAATAACACAAGCAATCCGGCGAACAGGAGTAAGTTTTCAACTGTAATTCTTCGAAAGAGTCGCCAGCAGTAAGCGCTCTTTTTTTGGACGCTGAGGCCCAACCACAGGGGCAAAAACAGCGTGTTGAGCTGGTGTGCAAGCCAGGAAGGTTCGAAGGCCGTACCGGTAGCGCGCATCGGGTAGAGCATGCCTGAAGCACTAATCCAGGATTGCACTTTCCACATGACCTCAGAATAGCCCTTGACGATGTTCCAGTCCAAAACCTGGGCAAATGATAAGACAAGCGTGATGATAGCCCCAACGTTAATCCAGCGCAGGCTCTTGAGGAGGATTTCCTCATCCCTCACGCAGATAATTGTTACCCAATAGAAACCAATCCCCAGCAACAGGGTGAAAAAGCCTTCAAGTCCGTTCCTCAAGAGCGATATGGCTCTAAAGGACGGGACCTGCCGGAAATAGGCCAGGGCGCTGGTGCACAGAGCCAAAAGGAAAAACACAACCAGGGGTGTAACCTGGGAAGGGATGGTCTTGTCTTTTAGCAGGGCAGGAACAACCACCACCAGGGCCAACGCGGCCATGAACACCAACGCGAGGGGCGCGACAGAGGTCCCTCCAAAAAGCCGAGAGAGCAAAGGAAAGCTGGAAAATGGCAGGCTGATTAGGAACAGCTGCCAAAGAATCCGGCCGGCCAGCCTCTTGAAATCAGCCCTCATCGGTTTCCACCTTGGATGGTTGTGCTTCAATCCAAATCACGCCAAAGACAAAGCCGAGCGCGAGCCCCGCGAGCATCAGGTAACCCCGGTGATACCACAAAGGTTCGGAGGGGATGGCTGCCGGCTGATATTGGCTGACATTCAGCGCGGAGGTGAGCCCCAATGTGAGCGAACTGTTTTTGGTAATTACCTGGTTAGCTTCTTCTCGCAACGCGGACGCGCTTTCAGCGGTGAGGCTTTGGCAGAAAGGCAGGCTTTGCTTGGTGGCGTCATTGAGGCAACTTTCAATTTCGGTAAGCTGCGCCTTTGCGGCTGAGACAGCCAGGGCGTAAGGGTAAGCCGAGCTCAAACGCTCGTAAGTGACCCGCGCCCATTCACTCGCCACGTGAGCAGCTGTTTCGGGATTGGTGCTGCGGTATTTGATGATGGTGCTCATCAATTGCCGCTCAAAGCCACCGTTATGCTTGAGGTCCTCAAGTGTCAGGGTGTTTCCCTGTTCCTTTTCAGACTGGATGAGTGCCTGGATGATATCTGGATGGTAAACCAGCGTGCCAACCATGTCGATTTCGGCGTCGACCATAATCTCCGTGATGTTGGTGTCTGGCACCAGTTCCATGTTCGTGGTGACGACTGACTTGGCTTCATACACTGGTGGAACAAACAAGCTGACAGTGAACCCGAGTATTGCCCCGATGAGCATGGCTCCAACCAAGGCAGCCCAGGGGATTTTTCGGAAAGGCCGCAAGAGCCTTGGATGAAAATCTGATTCTGTTTTGGTCGGGATTGTCAGGTTATTGCCCATCGTTTTTCTCTTTTTGAATTAGTCGGATAATGATTTTAACACGGCCTTTCAACGCGCGCCAAAAAGGTTATCGCGTATCCCGGATGGTAAAATTGCGATATGAAACACATTGAAACACTTCAGAGCTCTCTCATCCACTGTCAAAACCTATTAGGTGAAGGCCCGCTTTGGCAATCTTTGGAACAACGGTTGTATTGGATTGATATCGACCGTGGCCTGCTGCAGCGTTATGACCCGGATACCCAGGGCGGCGAAGTATACC
>JAKOSR010000174.1 GCA_029777225.1 Chloroflexota bacterium | reverse complement strand
GGCAACGGTAACTGATTCAGTAGGGGCTACAGGCAGCGCGAGCGTGACCGTGACCATCACCCAACCTGTCACCAACCAGTTAGCGGTTAGCGTAAAGACTGACAAGACCAGTTATGTCAATAGTGAGAAAGTTGTAGTTACCGTCACTGTCAAGGACCAGAATGGAGCGGCAGTCTCAAGCGCGTCTGTAAGCGTCAAGATGACAGGCGCGAATGGCAGTACTTCCACCCTCACCGGCGTAACCAATACCTCCGGGGTGTTAAGCGTAAGCTTCAAGCTCAGCACGCGCAAGACCGGAACCGGCACGTATACCGTTTTGGCCACGGCCACAAAGACGGGTTACCTGCCTGGCAGCGGAACGACAACATTCCAAGTCTCATAAGATAATGAGTTAAGAACGAGGCTGGCTGAGAGGCCAGCCTCGTTTGCCAAAGCCGCCCCAAGTGATGATGGGGTCGAACACCAGCGCACACCTGACCCAGGAGGGAGCATGACCGATATCGAGCTGAGCCTGATTGTCATCGCGGGCACCGCGCTGCTGACGGGGATTATCTTCCTGCTAGTCGCGCGTGCTAAAAAAGAGCGCCTGGGGAAATTGCGTGCGCTGGCTGAACGGCATGGCTGGCAGTTTGACCCCATCCAAACCAGGCTTTCCTCTGGCTACACGTTGAGCGGCGAGCGCTGGACCCTGCAGGTACTGACCCAGGCGAAAGGCGTTGACGTGGAGCCGCATACTTTCAACGTGTCTTCTGAAACGGTTTTCAACGCTCAAGTGCCCACGCAACCCGGGAGGTACATCCTGGTGGGGCCGGCGCCTGTGGGAGTCGCGCTGGGCATGTTTGGAGAGAGGCTCCAGAAGCGAATTATTGAGCAATATCTTGGGCCACAGGCGGCTGGTGTGAGGCCGGTGCAGGCCGGCAGTTCCACCTTTATGCAGCGTTTCATGATTTTTGCCAGTGAGCCAGCACGGGTTCCGGACCTGGTAACGCCAGGCTTTGAGGCCTGGATGACGCGCTGGGAGAAGCACAAACCGGTCGCGAAGCTAACCCCGGACGGCCTCGAAATCAGGTTGGCGGACGTGGCACTCAAGCAGCCAGAAGACGTGGAAGCGTTGGTGGATGTGGGAGCAAGCCTTTCCGGGCGCTGATGGGCGGGATGAGCCTGCTGACCTGGCGAAAGGGTAATAAAAGCGACTTGTTGGAACGCGAGAATTAATGGGAAAATGAGGATGCTGTGACGACAACCTCAAGGGGTTAAACATGGACTGGCCACTTGACAATATCACTTGGACAATTATTCACTTTTGTGTTATCCTTGGCATCGCAGACAAATCTATACAATTTGCATCTTAATATCATTTACCCACTCCGGGCACTGGACACGCCCGTTGGGACTGGTTGCGCAAAGCCAATGTGTTTTCTCAGCCAGTTGAAAGTCTCGCAACCCGGTTTGGACAGCCGGTAATAAGGGTGGTGGCGTTAAGCGAAACAAGGGGGGCAAAAGAGGCCGGGCAAGTTTACTTAAACGGCCTCTTCCATTTTAAAATCAACTTAGTCAAATAAATCATCCAGTTCGGGACGTACCAGCCCCAAAGCCACCGCGCGGGCAAGCAGCTCGGCGTTCGTCCGGGCTTTGAGCCGGTCCCGCAGGCGTACCAGGTGGTACCGAACTGTGCGCTTGTCAATGTGCAGCTGGTAGGCAGCCTGGTCGACGGTTTCACCACCGCAGAGGCACTGCATAATCTGGTACTCGCGCGGGGTGGGCTTGATTTCCGGCAGAATGGTCGGCGGAGGCGGGCTGAGTACCAACACCTGCCTGCCAACGCGGGTGGCCTGCCAGGCTTTTGTGGCGGCGGGGTCGTAACCAAGGTAATCCTCCCACTTACCCTGGTTGATGGCGGTCGTAATCTGCTCGGGCGACTGCGGGAAATCACGCACTTGCATGCCGCCTTCTTCAGCGAAAATGTAAACCTGGGTCATGTGGGGCTTTCCTGAAAGTAGAACATAAGTTCTATTATCAAGGCATTCAAGGCGCTTGTCAAGCTGGGAGGGAAGGTTATTGCTGTTGGGTTTCCGTGGAGGGTAGGGCGGCACGGGCGGTTTGACGACGGTTGAAAACGACAAAGGCTGCCACGGACCCCACGCCAGCGAGGGAGGCCAGGAACCAGGGCCAGCGGATGCCGAGCGAGTCGCTGATGATGCCGGCTGTCAGCGGGCCAATGGCCATGGCGATGTACCAGGTGAGCCCGAACAGGCCCAGGTAACTGCCGCGCTTGTCCGCCGGGGCAAGGTTGGCCACATAGGCGGTCGCGGTGGGTGCTGTTATCAGTTCACCCCAGGTGAGCACCACCATGGCAATCCAGAAGCCCCAAAAGCCATTGGAGAGGCCGACGACGGCCATGGCAGCCGCGTACAAGAAAGCGCCGAGCGGCATGACCCGCAACCCGGTGGAACGGCTGGTTCGGCGCGTGACGAATACCTGCAGGAAAACGACCATGAGCGCGTTGGTGGTGGGAATCACGCTGTACCGGGCCTCCGGTAGGCCAAAGTTTTGCTTCATATACACTGCCAGCAGCACCCATATGAGCGCCGCGCAAATTTCCATCAGGGTGTAGGCCCCCAGCATGCCTAAAAATGGCCGGTCGCGCAGGGCGTCTCGGTAAACAAGCAATTTATCCATCAGCAACCCACGCTGCGGAATGGCAGCCGGCTGGCGCGATTCTTTGACAAAAATGTATGTAATCAGCCCGTACACACCCAGCGTGACTCCCGCCCCAATCAGCCCGATGGTGTAGGATTTGGAAAGGACCAGCCCACCGAGGATGGGCCCGATGGCAACCCCAATATTTCTGCCCATTCTGAAGATGCCATACGCATGCGCGCGCTGCTCGGGGGCCACCATGTCGGCGAGCAGGGTGTCGGTGCCCACGCGATAGAGGGGTGTGAAGAAGCCCGCCAAGATCATCAGCAGCGAAAAATGCCAAAACTGGGTGGCCGGGATGTACATCAGGTAGACCAGCGCGGCGCCAACCAGGCCCAACACCATCACGGATCGCCGTCCGAACTGGTCCACCAAACCACCGGCCAGCAGGGAGGAGAGCAGGCTGGAGACGGAGTTGAGAGCCATCAGGCTTGTGACGGCTGCCAGCGGCAGGGCCAGCTTCTCGCTGGCAAAAATCATGATAAACGGCCAAATCATGGTCGTCCCGGTGGAGGAAATCATCAGGCCGGTAAAAACCAGCCAAAACTGGCTGGAATAAGCATCCCGGGTTGGGTCTTTTGCGCGCATGAGCGCAATTATACAATTCCGGGTTATTTCAGTGTGGATATTGCCCTCCCATTCACGGAAGAATTCTCGAAGCGTGAACCCGGATGGCAACTTACCGGTGGGGTCAGGCCGGGAAGCCCGGGATACCCGCGTGAAAAGCAAAACACCCTCCATCCAGGAGGGTGTTCGCTACCGGGTAAAAATTCTTTTGGTTTGGGGGAAGGGGTCCCGCTTAATTGGAGGACTTCAACTGGCGGCGCAGCCAGCTGGCAGCCGGGCGTTCATGCTGGCGCACCACCAAAACCGAACAGGACGAACCGCGGCGGACGCGGTCGACAAGGTTGCCAAAGATGGGTTCGTCCATCCGGTCGCCTTCGTAGGAACCGATGATGACCAAATCGTAATCACGCTGATGCACTTCATCGATAATCGCGTTGGCAGCGTCGTCCCCACGGGTGATGTGCATCCCGACATCGCCAGGGATATTGCCGAGCTCGGTCATAACGACCTCCTGCAGGAAGGCCATCTGGTCCTCGTAGGCGTCTTCTTCAATCTCATTGGGGACGACCCGCAGGTAATCCACGTGGCCGTCATTCACGCTGGCAAGGTTTTCGGCCAGGCGCACCGCCATTTTACTGTGGTATCCACCCCCAACCGGCACGAGGATATCTTCCAGCTGGCTAATACCCCGGTCGTAAAGCACGGCAAAATTGACCACGCCACCCTTGGAGAGGCGTTGGATCATAGCCTCAAACTCCGGCTGTTCCTTTTTATTTTCTGGCCACTTGAACATGACCATGCGAACGTTGTTCTCGTTGCGGATTTCTTCAATAATTCCATCTGCCTGCGTATCCGCGTTCACAGTTTTGGAGTACAGCGGGACGTTGCGTTTGACCGCATAGTGGATGAACTTTTCCAACAAGTACTGGCGGGTGCGGCTGATTTCCTGCCTGCCCTGCTCATTTTCGGTTTCCTGTTCGCGGATTACCTGCAGCAGGCACAGGTTGGTATCGGGCTTTGCCTCGGCCACGCTGGCCGCGAGCTGGACGACGTTATCCAATTGGGCACGTTGGTCCACAGGCACCAACAGGCGGTAACGGCCTGGCGATAGGCTGCGGGTGTGTTCTGACTTCCAGGCTTCCACGCCGATACGGCCATAATAATACATGGAGAAGAGCGCCAGCACACCCACTGTGAATAGGAGCGCCTTCCATTCGGAAAAGACAATCACAATCAGGCAGGTGAGCGAGGCCAGCAGTGGCGTGAGCGGGAAGAGAGGCACCTTGTAGGGGCGGTGGATGTAGGGGTACTTCTTGCGCAGGCGAATCATAGCCATGTTTGAAAGGAAGAGCACAAACAGGTAACCCGCAGAGGTGATATAGCTCAGGAAGTTGACCGCGCCAATGGCAGTCACCAGGATTGAGACGACGCCAATCATGATAATCGCGAAGAAAGGCACCCGCACGCGGTTCAGCCGGGAGAGCATGGCGGGCCAGGCTCCGTCACGGCTGAGGGTGAAGCTCTCGCGCGTAGCGGAAAGCATGGAGGAATTGATGGAAGTCAGCGCGCCAACCATGCCGGCAATGGCAATGATGGTGACCCCCAGGCCTGGGAAGAAAACCTTGATGGTGTCTGACAGGGCGGTCTCAGAGCCGGCCAACTGCTGCCAGGGGGTGGTACCCAGGGCCACCGTGACCGTGAGGGAGTAGACGATTGTGATGAGCGCCAGGCTGACCATGATGGCGATGGGGATGTTCTTGGAGGGATTGCGAATTTCCTCGGCATCATCCGCGATGACTTCAAAGCCGACATACGCGGCATAAATCAGCGCGATAGTGCGCATGATGATGGCCAGATTGGGGAAGAAACCGCTTGATTCAAACATCCTGCCGTTGGGGAACAGCGTCTGCGGATGGAAGCCGTTCGGCATGGTAAAGCCGGCGATGATATAGACCGCGAAGGCGAAGAGCAGGATGGCGCCCAGCACCATCTGGAAGTTACCGACCTTGGTGACACCCAGGATGTTCAGGATGACGAAGACGATAATGGCAGCGATGGCCACCGGTACAATCGGGATCGCCGGGAAGAACACGGAGAGTGAGTAGGCGAACCCAACGGCCGAAAGGGCGGTGTAAAACGTGCTGGAAATGCAGTCCATCGAGCCCACCAGGAAGGCAATCAGGCCTTTGCCCCAGGCCTCACGGACGTAGGTCATGGCGCCGCCGGTTTCGGGGTAGGTGGTGGCAAGTTCGCAGTAGTTAAAGGCAATGCTGAAGCTGAGAATGCCGCCGATGACGATGGCCAAAATGGTGGCTGGCCCCGCGACCGCAGCCGCGTGACCGGTGAGAACGAAGATGCCGGAACCCAAGGTCCCCGCTGTTCCAAGCATGATAACCTGGAGCAAGTTTAGCTGACGTTTGAGAGTACGCTTTGCCATATTGCCGACCAATCTTTGTGATTGCTTCTTTTGTAGTGTGTTGTTGTGTGATTTCGCGAGCGCGATCAAGGTCCCATTATATCCCTGAAAGGCGGGGTTGGAAGAGGGCAAAGTGGACCAGGTAAGGCGGGTTCGGCTTTTGGGTAACAGGGTGGAGAAAAGTAATATATGATAAGATTTTGAAGGAAAATACAATATTAATCAAAACGGATGGATTGAAAGGAACAATAAGTACGCGATGGCAAGAAGAAAACTTAGGCGACAGCTAAACCTGCTGCAGGTCATCATGCTCGGCACCGCCGGCACAATCGCGGCGGAAATTTTTGTTCTCACCGGGCATGCGGCTGGAATTGCCGGACCCGAGGCAGTGTTGGCGCTCGTTTTGGGCGGCGTGTTGACCCTGAGCATCGCGTTGAATTACTGTGAGCTAGCCACCACCTACCCGGTCACCGGAGGGGCGATGACCTATGTGGGGGAGGGCTTTGGCAAAGGCTTGCTGATGTTCCTGGTGGGCTCTTTGGACGCGCTCTCCAGCACGTTTTATGCCGCCCTCTCAGCCGTTGGCTTTGCCATTTCGCTCAGCGTTTTCGTCCGGGGTTTGCCGATTGTGCCGACCGCCATAGCGGTCATCGTGGTGGTCAGCCTTATTCAAATGCGGGGGATAACCAACGTCGGCAACCTGCAGGTGGTATTGGGTGGGTTCCTGTTGCTGGTTTTTGGCTACTTTATCATCCGCGGTATGACGGACCCGAATGGTTTCAGCATGCAGACTTACCTTTCGGGACGGGTGGTATTTGAGAATCAGAGCGTGTGGGCGCACTTGGGGCGTATGCTCACGGCCATCGCCCTTACTTATAATGCCTACGTTGGGTTTGAGGTCATCGCGGATGACGCCGAGGAAATCACCAAGCCCAACCGCAACATCCCGCTGGGGATTTTGATGAGCTTGTTGTTCACCGCGATTATCTACTCCATGGTCTCGTTGGTGACCATCGGAACAGTGCCTTTCAGCCAGCTGGCCAATTCCACGACCGCACTTACTGACGCCGCCTCCCGCTTCTGGCCCACCTATGGCGTGCCCATCATGGGGGCCGCGGGTATCGTGGCCACGCTGACCTCGGTCAACTCAGCCATGCTTTCGGCTACGCGGGAAGCGTTTACGCTGAGCAGGGACCGGATTTGGCCGCGGCCATTTTCACGCCTGAGCCAGTGGCGCACGCCGTATATGGCCATCATTTTCATCGGGCTTGTCAGCGCGTTGGTCGCGGCGATTGGACTGGTGGACTTTTTGAGCTTTATCTCCAGTGCGGGCTACATGTTCGTGCTGTTTTGGGCGACGCTGGCCATGCCACGTCTGCGCAGGATGCACCCCGACCTGGAGCGACCCTTCAAGGTGCCGCTCTATCCCCTGACTGTGTACCTGGCGGCAGGTTCAGGGTTGATCATCATTGCTTTTGCCAACCCACGCGCTCTGCTCTTTTTGGGCGTGGTGTTGGTGGTGCTTAGCGTGGTGTATTTCATCTCGCAACGCTACCGCGCGCATGTTGAGTTGCGCAACCGGCTGGAGCTGGAAGAGGGCGGCGGCCGTGTGTTGGTGGCCACCAAGCGCGCCAATACAGCGGTTGGGCTGGTGAAGCTGGCTTCCCAATTGGTGCAAAACGAAGAGGATACCGGCATTTGCCTGTTCAGCGTGCTGAAGAGCCCGGTGAATCTCTCGGCAGAGCAGGTGCCCGCGTTGGTAGCGGAGCAAAAGGAAACACAGAAGAAGATGCTGGAAGAGGTTTTGCCAATTGCCAGCAAACGCAATGTGCCGGTGTATACCAAGCACAAGCTGGCGTTGCGCGTGGAAGAAGGTATTTTTTCCGAACTGAACCGCCACAAGGACGTGAGGCTGGTGCTGCTGGGATACCCCAAGGACCGCTCCAAGGCCGTGATGCCCCACAACATTTTGAAGGAAGTAATGATGACCGCGGAACGGGATGTGGCTGTTTTGCGCGACCGCAACCTGCCGGAGGAAATCCAGCGGGTGCTGGTGCCGGTGGGGCGCGGGCCAAACGCGCGGTTGGCCCTGCAAATCGCCATGGAGCTGACGCGGGCCGGTAATGGCCATGTGACTGCTTTGCGCCTGTTGACTGAAGAGGTGGACGAGGAAAGGCTGGAAGACGAAACGCTTCAGCTGACCGAAACTGCCGAGGAAGAGCTGCTGGAAATGCCTGAAAACCTGGAAATCAAGGTGTTGGTGGTGGAATCCGTGGCGGACGGCATCCTGCGCGAAGCACAAGAGGGCCAGTATGACCTGCTCATCATGGGAGCGGGCGAGGAAGTACTCTCCCCCGACAGAATGCTTGGCAAGCTGAACGACTACCTGATTGAAGAAGTACCTTGCTCCATGCTCGTGGTGCGCCGTTACCAGGGCGTTGGCCGGCTGTGGTTGAGCAAGCAAATCAAGCGCATTGAAGAAAACCAGGAAAAGGAACGATTGACCTCCGCGGCCTGATGGACTGCCGGGCCCAAGTAAATTTATGGAAAAGATAACTTACAGAATTAACCCGGAATGGCAGCTTGAGCTGCCGGAGGACTACCAAAAGCGCAAGGAAGGGGACCACCTGGTCTTTTGGACCACAGGCGTCACCTTGCTGACCACCGTGTTTGCTTACAGTGGTGAGAGAAACCGCGAGATTTTACTGGCCAACCTGCGAGCGAAGGCCGAAGCTGAACAGCTCAAGACAATTGAGGATGTATCCGGCTCCCTGGTGCGGTTCGGGTTTTTGCAAACTGAGACGATTGAGCCCGAGTTGGAGAGGCTGGCGTTGCATGCCTTCACCACGGCGCCCTATGGCTGCCTGCAGACCTCTTTTTATTTTGACCGGCCGGAAGATTTGCGTGCCGCGCTGGAGGTTTGGAAATCGGTCAGCTGGCAGGAAAGCGCGGCGTAAGGGGACAAACCCACCTGCCTCGTTGCGGCCGGGTTTGATGCCAAGCCGACGGCAACCCAAGAACAAGCCCACCTGGGGCATGGGTGATTGGGTGGGGATGGCAGGTGTTCCGTGTGAAAACTGCCCCATTTTAGGGCGCAAAATAATCGCGGCGTGACGTTCTCAGTCCGACGCGCCCCTGGTTGAAGTTGAAAAGGCGGCGTTACTTCTTGCTTTTCTTGTCTTTCTTGCCGTCTTTTTCCTTCTTGTGGTCCTTGTCCTTCTTATCTTTCTTGTCTTTTGCCATCTCATCCTCGATTTCTTTGGCATGGTCGCTTTCCGGATCCCAAAAGCCAATCAGGTCAGCGTTGGTTGAAGGGTCCAATTCGGACCAGTGATGGATGTCGAGATTAAGATAAGCCAGCGCGCCGGTTGGGAGGGCGTCCACATGCCCATCCAGGTGCTGTAGGAGAGCTTCGAGACCGGGGTTGTGAGCCACGACCAAAACACGTTCCAGTTTGTCGTCCAGGGTTTTCAGCGTTTCAAAGAAAACCGGGGGTTCCGCCATGTAGAAGGCTGGCACGTCCTGGATATCATGCTTGTAGCCACATTTTTTGGCCACAATATCCGCGGTTCGCCTGGCGCGCACGGCGGGAGAAGAAAGAATCAGCTGGGGAACCAACTCATTTTCCTTGAGGATGACGCCCATGGCAGCGGCGGCCAACTCGCCTCGATTTTTTAAGGGACGCAGCTCGTCTTTCAGCGACTTGTCCTTCCAGCTGGATTTGGCATGGCGCATCAATAATAGCGTTTTGGACATTGGCACTCCTTGGGTCTCATCGGCAATTGCACTGTTGGAATGATATCACAACATGGAACAGACGGACATTAAAACCAGGTCACGTCATAGGTTCCCCGGGGAACTGCCCTCGAAGGGAGATCGCATTTTACAGGTTCTATTGACAAACGATAAGGGTATCTGTAGAATATGACCGTTTGGTCACAAACCAACCCAAAAGGAATTTTATGCCCAGAGAAACATTTAAACGTCTCCCGGAAACAAAACGGGCTGCCATTGAGCGGGCGGCCATTGAGGAATTTGCCAACAGCCCCTATCGCAACGCCTCCATCAATACCATTGTCGACAAGGCAGGCATCGCCAAGGGGTCATTGTACCAGTATTTCAAGGACAAACGCGATCTCTACGGATACATTCTGTCCATCGTTCAGCAGAAGAAAAAGGTCCTGGCAGCCAGCCTGACACCCCCCAGCAACAGCATGGACACGTTTGCCTACCTACGCTGGATGGCGCAACTGGATTTACTCTTCAGGCTGCGTGAGCCGGAACTGGCCAACATTGAACAATACGCGTTCCTGGAAGCGCCCCTGCGGGAGGGCGAGGACCCGGAAACTGGCGAGCGCGTGATGGGTGACACCCGCTTTCAGGATTTCTTGACACAGGGCATCCTGCATGATGACATCGCCACCTGGGTGGATACCGGCCTGGCGGCTTACATCCTGGGCGTGATTATCAACCTGGTGGGGCCTTACCTGATTGCCCGGCTTGGCAAGGACGCCGAAAGTCTGAAAGATGGCAGCGCGGACATCCTTTACGAGCCGCACACCCAGGCTTTGCTGGATAACCTGTTGGATGTGATTGAGGCCGGCATCGCCCGGGACCCGCAAATCCGGAAAGATTACTATTCAAAGTGAAAAAAAAAGAGCGCGAAAGCGCTCTTTTTTGATAACAAATAAGGTATATGTCTACGTTTACTCCGGGAGCCCCAGGGAGGATTGTTCCACGCCGAGGCAGACGCCCACCTGGTAGGCCCCGCGAATCCAGCCGTGGTCCATTGGGATGGGTTTGCTGCGGCCGGCGATTTCTTGCAGCAAGACGCTATCCATCGCGCCGTTTTTACGGCAGGCCATGCGACCAAATTCGCCACGTGACACCATTAAGGCGCTCCACTCAGCCAGTTGGGTGGCCAGAAGGCGGTCAGCGGAAGTTGGGGTGCCACCCCGGACAAGCGAGCCGAGGATGGTGATGCGCGTATCCAGCCCAGTGGCTTCCTCGAGCCGGCGGGCGAGCAGGAGGGTTTGGGCGGAATAATTGCCTTCAATGCGTTCCAGCTCTTTTTCCTCTTCTTCAGCAGTTTGGGACTTCTTGCGAGCGGCGAAGGACATGAATTCGACCAGCTCGCGGGAACGGGCACGTTCAGCAACTGCCACGAGCGAGAATTTGCGGCCGACTTGTTTTCGCTTCAGGATGGCCTGGATAACAACATCGTATTCGTAGGGGATTTCAGGGATGAGGATGACATCCGCGCCGGCTGCCAGACCCGCACCGAGCGTCAGCCAGCCAGCGGCGTTGCCGATGAGTTCAACCAGCATAATGCGATGGGTGGCGGTGGCGGTGGTGTGGAGGCGGTCGATGGCCTGGGTGGCAATTTCACGGGCGCTATCGTACCCGATGGCTTTGTCGGTGCCGGGGATGTCATTATCCGCAGCCTTTGGCATGGTGACGATGTTTAGCCCCTGCTGGCTGAGCAGATAGGCCGCGTTTTGGGCACGTTTGTCGCCGATGACCACCAGGGCGTCCAGGTTATGGCGGTGATATGTATCCACGGCCTGCTGTGTGAGATTGGCGGGGCCGGAAGGAGAGGGCATTGCCTGGGGCATGTTGAGGCTGGTGCCCAGGATGGTGCCGCCGAGGGTCAGGATGCCCGAAAGGGCGGCCTCGGCGCTGAGGTCGGTGGCATGGTCTTCCACAAGGCCTTCATAGCCATCCCGAAAGCCAATAACTTCCATGTTGAAACTGCCCTGGGCGGCCTTACCGAAGCCGCGGATGGCGGCGTTGACGCCGGGGCTATCGCTGCCGGCGGTTAAGATTCCGACTTTCGTTGCCATGTTATCCTCACTTTATCCAATGGTTGTGCTAATTATAGCTTGAAAGAGAGGCGGCTTGGGTGGCATTCCCACCCTAGGCCGGAGCGAGGGTGCTTGGGAAACAAAAAACGCCCTTAAGGGCGTTTTTTGTGCCGAGTCACGGACTCGGACCGTGGACCCTGCGATTTTCAGTCGCATGCTCTACCAACTGAGCTAACTCGGCAGTGAGGTGCAATTCTAACCTTGAGCACGGGAAGTGTCAAGCCTAAAGGCGGGCCGCTTACCGCACTGGCAAACATTCCGGGTGCCAAACAAGCTCCTGTTGGGAGGGGTTAATCCTTTGGCAGGGGTTTGACCTCCAGCGGGGTGTCATCATCGGGCAGCGGCTCAAAGGGTTCGGCTTCCAGTGTCTCCACATCCACGGGCGGCTCTGTTGTTTTTAGTGGCCGTGTGGGCAGGCTTTCGCGCATGCGCCGGATGGCTACCTCTTCGACCGCGCTATCTTCAACGATTTCCTCTTCCACTTCGGCGTTCGCATGCGCTGGAAGCGCGCTAACCTGGGCAATCAGCTCCTGGTAAAACGCGACCGCGCGTCCCGCGTTTTCAATGGAAAGACGTTCATTCACTCCATGAACAGTTTTCACGTCTTCCTCCGACAGAAAGAAGGGTGAGAAGCGGTAGACGTTGTCGCAAATGCCGGTGTAATAGCGGGCGTCGGTGGCGCCGTTCATCATGAAGGGGGCGACCTTGGCGCCAGGGAAGGCTGCCAAAACCAGGTTGGCGAGTAGCTCAAACTGGGGTGAGTCCACGTTTGAGATGGGGGAGGGCTCCCAAACGTGCGTGTCCTCCACCAGCGTGCTGGCGTGGGCGGGGAGCACCTGCAAGGCTTCATCCCCCACCAGGTCGGTGACCCTCTGGAACACATCGCGGGATGTTTCTCCGGGGAGGATGCGGATGTTGAGGAGCGCTTCGGCTTCTGCCGGCAGAACGTTCACGGCACTGCCAGCATGGATGACCGTCGGGGCAACCGTGGTGCGGGTGAGGGCGTTGGAGGCGGCCTTGGCCGCGAAGCGCTTTTTGACCGCGCCGCCAAACAGCCAGGTGTTGGCCAGGGCCAGACGCTGGGTGAAGGGCAATTCATCACCGAGGAAACTCATCATAAACTGGGCCATCTCCAGGTCCTGCGGGAAGGGATTGTTTTCCAGGGTGGCAATGGCCAGGCTGAGGGCGCCGATGGCGGTCGTTTCGCCAGGTGTGGAGGCATGGCCGCCGGCCACCTTGGCCTTCAGCTTGAGGTCCATGTGGCCTTTTTCAGACACGCCAATCAGCCCCACGGGCACATCCACACCAGGAACGCTGCCTTGCACCACGGAACCACCTTCGTCAAGCAGGAAGGAAAGCTTCACCCCGCGCTGTGTCAACGCGCGGGCGATTTCTTTGGCGCCGTTGGCCCCGGAGACTTCCTCATCGTGGCCAAAGCCCAGGTAAACCGTGCGTTTTGGTGCAAAGCCAAGGCGCAACAAGCGGTCCACGGCTTCCAGCAGGCAGACGAGTGTGCCTTTGCAATCGAG
>JAKOSR010000173.1 GCA_029777225.1 Chloroflexota bacterium | reverse complement strand
CGCTCATCGCCAGCGCCTCCCGCAGGTTGGGGTTGGGGTCGATGGCGGCGGAAAACAGGCTCTTCCCCATGTTTTGTTCGGGAAGGCGGTTGTTGGGGCAGACGGTCTGGCAGGTGTCGCAACCGAAAACGCGTGTGCCCATCAGTGGCCGCAGTTCCAGGGGGATGAGGCCGCGGTGTTCAATGGTCAAGTAACTCAGGCAGAGGCGCGCGTCCACCGTCCGGCGCGGTTGCAGGGCTTTGGTGGGGCAAGCCATCAGGCAACGCTGGCAATCAACGCAATCCACCGAACTCACTGGTCCGTCCGGCTCGAGGGACAGGTCCAGCAGCATTTCGCACAGGAAAACCCAGGACCCATACTCCCTTGTCACCAGGCAGGCATTGCGTCCAATCCATCCCAGCCCGGAATGTTGCGCGTAGTCCCGCTCCAGGATGGCGGAGGTATCCACGCAACCTTTCCAGGAGAAAGGTTCACCAATCAGAGCCTGCATTCTTTCGGCCAGCGCGCGCATGCGTTCCTGGAGCACTTCATGGTAATCCGGGTGGAGGGCGTAGGCCGCGATGCTCCCCCGCGGCCCATCCGTTGTCTCCGGGGAGCGGGTAGTTGGCCTGGGGTAAGGTACTGCCAGGCTTAGGATGGTTTTGCACCCCGGCAACAGTCTGGTGGGGTCCTGGCGGGCTTCAATCGCGTCTGGACGCGCCAGGTAGCCCATCTCCGCGTGGAATCCACGCTCAATCCAGGTCAAATAATTCGGGAAATGCGGTGGGCTCTCCGCCTGAGATATCCCGGATAAGACAAAGCCGAGCGCTTTCGCCTCGGCTTTGATTTTTTCTTCCAATGTCAATTGATGAGCGGTCGTCTGGCCAGTCATCGCGCGGCTAATCAACCTTGTATTCGCACCAAAAGACGCCAAATGCCACGCCGTTGGCGTTCACGATGGACCAATTGCTACGGGCTGTCTTGGGGGTGCTCGGCGCGGTGAATTCGAACTCGAAATCGATGCTCATCTGCGGTGGCACAGCCAGGGGCATTTTGATTTCGTCGGGGGCACCCATCTGGTCGCCATCGACAAAGCGAATGGCGTAATCGGTGGTCCAGGTGGTTGTGCCTGTATTCAGTAGGGTGACCACCACTTTGAACTTGGAGCCCGAGTCCACCACGGTGCCATCCACCGGGTTGCTACGGGCCCAAACACCAGCATCCTGCCCGCCGGGCAGCACCACTGCCGTGGTCGCGGCTGGGGTTGTGGCAGCACCGGGCGTGCCGGTGGTGGCTGGGACGGTGATGGTGACCGGGATGAGCGTCTTGGTGGGGGTGATGGTCGGGGTGGGCGTGTCGCTTGGCTTGGCGATGGCGGTCTTGGTAAATTGCACCGCTACGGTGGCAGCCACGTTGGTCATCACCATTTCAGGGCTGGGAGTGCTCACTTTTGGCGCGCAAGCGCCCAATACCAGGCCAGCCAATGCCAGGCCCAGGATAATTTTTCGCATAACAGCTTCGGTTTTCATGCCTTCTCCGCTTCGCTTCCGAGTGGAAGTTCTCTTGTTTTTTTCTATTGTAGAGTGAACGACCAGATTGTCAAGTCAGGTCACCTGCTCTTGTATTACCAGAAAATCATTTTGAGCGGGCACGCCCGGTTCTAACGCACCACTGG
>JAKOSR010000172.1 GCA_029777225.1 Chloroflexota bacterium | reverse complement strand
TCCACGGCGCGGTTATCAGCGTGGACGGCGGCATCGTTCTCGGTTCCTAATCGGACACCCGGAATTTATACACAAGAGGTAACATCATGGCCCGATACGCGACAATTATTGGCACCGGAATGTACATCCCGGAAAATGAAATCACCAACGCCACCTTTGCCAGCTGGATGGGGGAAGTCAGCCCCAAGCTCGCGGAAGTGGTGGGTAAGTTTGAAGCCAGCAGTGGCATCAGGACCCGCTTCTACGCCCCCGAAGACTGGGCGACCAGCGACCTCGCTGCCGAAGCCGGCAAAGCGGCCATCGCCAACGCTGGCCTGAAGCCGGAAGACATCGACCTGGTCATCGTTGGCACCGACAGCCCCGATTACATCACCCCCGCCACCTCGGTGGTCACGCAATACAAGTTGGGCTGCGTCAACGCCGGCACCTGGGACGTGGGCTGCGCCTGCGCCTCCTTCCCCACCGCGATGGCCCAGGCCGCGGGTTTGATAGCCGTCAACCCACACATGAAATATATCCTGGTCATCGGCGCGTACATGATGCACAAGCTCGCGGATAACAAGCACGACGTCACCGCCTTCTTCTATGGCGATGGTGCCGGCGCGGCCGTGGTGGGTGCTTCCGATAAACCCGGCTACATCTCCACTTCCATCAAGGCCGATGGCTCTTATCACAAGCATTGGGGTATCTACTCCGGTGGCACCTACGAGCCCGCCACGGTTGAAAGCGTGGAAGCCGGCCGCACCAAGGTGAAATTGGTTACCCCCTTCCCGCCCACCGTCAACCACGAAGGCTGGCCTGCCCGCGTGCGCGAGTGCGCCGCCAATGGTGGCTTTGACCTGCAGGAAATCGACCATATCATCTTCACCCAGGTGAACATTAACAGCATCAAGCTCGTGATGGATAACCTCGGTCTGCCCGTTGAAAAAGCCCACCATGTCATGGACAAGTGGGGCTACATGGGTTCGGCCTGCCTCCCGATAGCTTTCCACGATGCCATCCAGGAAGGCAAGATTAAATCCGGAATGCGCGTTGTGTTCTGCGGGTCTGGCGTTGGTTACAACCAGGCAGCCACCTGCTACATCATGCCATAACCGCCAAGATACTGGAGCGACATGAATCCATTGGATGAGTACAAAAGCAAACTAATCTCGCTGGAAGAAGCCGTCGGCATGCTTCAGTCCAACCAAACGGTTGGCATCGGCATTGCCGCCTCCGAACCTGTTGGGTTGCTGGGCGAAATGGCCAAACAGGCGGAACGGCTCGAAAACGTCACCCTGTGGACCTGCCTGCCCATGCGGGCCTACGACATTTTCATGCAGCCGGAGATGGACGGGCATTTCTTCAATGAAAACTGGTTTTATGGCGCTCCTGATAGGAAAGTTCATCCTGAAGGGCGTGTCTCCTACACGCCCAATAACCTCCACCTAGCCGCCCAGGACAAGCTGTATGGAACCGGGGGCAAGCTGAACGTCTTTTTGGGCACCTGCACGCCGCCCAATGAGAATGGCTACGTGTCCATCTCCCTGGGCGCGGTGGTTGAACGCGAACTGATTGACGCAGCGGACCTGGTGGTTTTGGAAGTCAACCGCAAGCTGCCCTGGACCGAAGGGGATACCGTCATTCCCCTGTCCCTGGCCGACTATTTCGTGGAGTACGATACCGACCTGGTCACAACCGGCACGGACGTCCCCACTGAGATTGAAGAAAAAATTGGCCGCTTCATTGCCAACTACATCGAAGACGGCTGCACCCTCCAGCTTGGCATCGGCGGCATGCCGACCGCAATCGCCGGCTTCATCGCCGACCGCCGCCACCTCGGCATCCACACCGAATTGCTCGTGGATGGTGTTTACAAGCTCTGCGAAAGTGGCGCTGTGGACAACAGCTTCAAAACCCTGCACCCCGGCAAGTTCGTGGCCACCTTCGCGCTTGGTTCCCAGTCCCTCTACGATTTCATGGACCACAACCCGGATGTCCTCATCATGCGCGGCAGTTACGTCAATGACCCCTACGTCATCGGTCAAAACTATAAGATGATTTCCATCAACACCGCCATCCAGGTGGATATCCTCGGCCAGGTCTGCTCCCAAAGCCTTGGCACGCGCCATTTCAGCGGTACGGGTGGCCAGCTCGATACCCACCGCGGCGCGCAAATGTCCAAGGGCGGGCGCGGCATCATCGCCCTGCGCTCCACAGCCAAGAACGGCACCATTTCCACCATCGTCCCCACCCTGGCCCCCGGCTCCGGCGTCACCGTCCCCAGCCAGGATGTTGATACCATCGTGACGGAGTATGGCACTGCGGAATTGCGCGGCCTTTCGGTCAAGAAACGCATGGAAGCCCTGATTAACATCGCCCACCCCGACTTCCGCGAATCCATTCGCGAAGAAGCCCACCGCCTCGGCATCGTGCCGGACAAGCGCTATTTCTAAACCAGGAAGGATGTTGATATGGACGAAGCCCTCATCGGCAAATGGATTGAAGCTGACGACCAGTCCTATCCGGGCCTGACCTTTGAGTTTTTTCCGGATGGCGCTTTCGAAGCCAATTACGATGGCCTGGCCATCACCTCGGGTGGCACCTACACCACGCATGGCAACGAAATTGACATGAATCAAACACATCACAATTTTGGCCTGGTGGGCAAGTTCCACGGCCTGTTCCAGGTGAACGGCAACGAACTCCGCATGATTTTGGTCGCCACGGGTGAGCACGATCGCCCGACCGACCTGACCGGCGCGGTTATCTATTACAAATCTGAAAAGTAAAAGGAATACCATGACGAAAAAACTCTCTCGCGGGGTCGCAGTTGTCGGTGTAGGTATGAGCAAGTTTGGCGCCTTCCCCGAAAAGCACTCGCGCGACCTGTTTGTGGAAGCGTACCAGGAGCTCAAGCAGTCCGTTCAGAATGGTTTCGATCCCAAAGAGATCGAAGCCTTCTACATGGGCAATTTCAGCTCAGACCATTTTGAAAACCAGGCCCATCTCGCCCCCATCGTGGCCAGCTGGGTGGGTTTATCCCCGGTGGCCAGCATGCGCATTGAAGACGCCTGCGCCAGCGGTGGGGTTGCCCTGCGCCAGGCTGTTTTGGCCATCGCCTCCGGCCAATGCGACGTCGTCCTGGTCGGCGGTCTTGAAAAGATGACCGACCTTTCAGCCGCCCGCGTCACCGACGCCCTGGCCCTGGCTGCCGATACGATGTTCGAAGTCCCCGCCGGTTTCACCTTCCCTGGCTTTTACGCCAGCATGGCCACAGCCTACCTGGACCAATATCACGCGGACCCCGACGCCCTCCTGAAAGTTGGCATCAAGAACCATGAAAACGGCGCCTTGAATGAAAAAGCCCAGTTCGGTCAGCGCATCAGCGACGTCATGGCTTCCAAGAAGGCCAAGGCCGCCCAAAAGGGCCTGCCCATCCCCGAGTGGGCTGACGAGATGGCCTTCATGAAGGACCCCAAGGCCAACCCCATGATTGCCTGGCCACTGCGCCTGTTCGATTGCTCCCCCGTCTCCGACGGTGCTGCCGCTGTCCTGCTGGTCAGCGAGGAGCTCGCCCAAAAGTACACCGACCACCCGATTTACATCATTGGCGCCGGCCAGGCCAGCGATGGCGCCCTGGCTGAGCGCGATTCGCTCAGCAGCGTCCCCTCTGCCGCCCACGCCGCGGCCCAGGCCTACGAAATGGCCGGTCTGACCCCCGACGATATCGATTTCGCCGAAGTGCACGATTGCTTCACCATCGCGGAAGTGATGGCCACCGAGGATTTGGGCTTCTTCCCCCGCGGTGAGGGCTGGAAAGCCGCCATGGCCGGCGAAACCGCCCGCGACGGCAAGCACCCGGTCAACACCAGCGGTGGCCTAAAAGCCAAGGGGCATCCAGTGGGTGCCTCCGGGGTGGCCCAGGTGGTTGAAATGTGGAAACAGCTAAACGGACTGGCCGGCGGGCGTCAACTGACCCCCCGCCCAACCGTTGGCCTCACCCACAACGTCGGCGGCACAGGCCAGACTTGCGTTGTGCATATCTTTGAGCGAAGGAGTTAACATGGCCGAATGCAATCTGGAATCCAAGGCCTTTTATAACGCAATCCACCAGGATGTTCTCATCGGCTCGCGCTGCAAAGACTGCGGCCATGTCAGCATCCCCCAGCGCCTGATTTGCCGGGTGTGCCATTCAGACCAGGCCGAGCAAATTGAATTCAGTGGCTTCGGCACACTGGCGACTTTCACCGTCATCTATGTCCCGCCCACCGAAATGGTCGAAGCCGGCTACAACGCCAAAAACCCCTATTGCGTGGGCATCGTTGCCCTTGAAGAAGGGCCGCGCATCAGCGCTCAAATCGTCGGGCTGGACCTGGCCGATCCGGGTAAAATTAAGATTGGGATGCCAGTCCGCAAGACGGTTGTCGAACGCGGACCCGAAGACAAGCGTAAGAAAGTCCTGGCTTTCGAGCCGGCCTAAGGAGAGGCCCCTTGCCCAAAGTCCTAGTCAACGGGATTAACCTGTATTACGAGCTCCATGGCCCGGAGGATGGCGACGTACTGGTGCTGTCCAACGGCATCATGATGAGCACCGCCAGCTGGGCGCTGCAAACGCGCGTTTTGGAAAAGCACCTGCACGTTTTGCTCTACGATTGCCGCGGCATGTGGCAGTCCGACCATCCCGCCGGCCCATACAACATGGAACAGCACGCGGACGATCTGGCCGGCCTCCTGGATGCCCTGGGCATCCAAAAAGCCCACATCGGCGGCATCTCGTATGGCTCCGAAATCAGCCTGGTTTTCGCGCTGCGCTATCCCGAACGGACGCAATCCTTGCTTGTGATTGACGGTGTCTCCGAGGTGCCTCCTTTCCTGAAGGCCCAAACCTACCCCTGGCGCATGGCTGCTGAACGCAACGACCCGGAACTGCTCCTGCGCACGTCCGTGCACATGAACTTTTCCGAGGGTTGGATGGCCGCCAACCAGGCCTACATCGACGCCTCTGTTGCCGCGTACAGCCGGCTGGACATGCCTTCCTTCATCAGCATGATGGATAGCTTTGCCAGTTACAACATCACGGACCGTCTTTCTGAAATCAAGTGCCCCACGCTCATCGCGGTGGGAGAGGAAGACCTAATCAAGGGCCGGCGTTACGCGGAAATCATGACGGCCCGCATCCCCCAGGCGGAATACATGGTTGTGCCCGGTGCCGGCCACGCCCTCTGCCTGGACAAACCGGATGCGCTAAACACCCTCCTGCTGGGTTTCGTACTCAAGCATGGAGCCAACTAATGTGAGGATCAGGGCCCAGGGCTTCCACCAAAGTTGCCCTTGCCTTGCCAACAACAAACACTATTTTTAAGGAGAAAAATGAAAAAGTCGTTTGCGTTTATTGTTTCAATGCTGTTGGTGGCGGCGTTGGTGTTGAGCGGTTGTGTTCAGACTGTTGAACCCACCCAGGCTCCCACCGAAGCCCCAACCGAAGCCCCAACCGAGGCCCCTGTCGTGACCGAAGCCCCGACTGAAGCCCCAACCGAAGCCCCGACCGAGGCGCCCGTTGCCGAACTCGGCCCAGTCCTGAAGATTGGCCAAATCGGTATGATGTCTGGTGCCATGGCCCTCTACGGCCTGCAGCAGCAGCGCGGTTTCCAGATGGGCCTCAAGTACATGTCTGGTGGTAAAACCGACGACCAGGGCCGTTACATCATCGCCAACCGCCCCGTGGAAGTCATCGTCAAAGACGACGAAGGTAATCCCGAGAAGGCCGTTTCCCTGGCCCTCGAACTGATTGAAAAAGACGGTGTTGAACTGCTGCAGGGTCCTGTGTCCTCCGCCAGCGCCATCGCCCTCACCAACGTCGCCCTCGAGAACAAGATTATCCTCATGGTCGATCCCGCCGCCTCTTACTACACGACCGGCGCCTACTTTAACCCCTACGTGTTCCGCACCTCCCGCACCAGCTTCGATGACACCCTCATCATCGCCAAGTACCTTGTGGAAAACGTTGGACCCTCCTTCGCCCACATCTATGTCGACAATGCCTTCGGCCAGGGTTCCAATGCGGCCCTCAAGTACTCTGTCGAAAAATTCGGTGGCGAACTGATTGCTGAAATCGCTGCCCCCTTCGAGACCACCGACTTCAGCCCCTACGTGCAGCAGGCTATGGATAGCGGCGCCAAGAACCTGTTCCTGACCTGGTCCGGAACCGGCTACATCACCCTCTTCCAGGCCCTCGCCGACGCGGGCGCCCTCGAGAGTATGACCGTTGGTACTGGCTTCGGCGATAACGCCTCCTTCACCGCCGTCTTTGGCGAGGAAGTACTTGGCCAGGTTGGTCTGAACGTCTACCACTACACCGTCCCCAATAATCCTGTCAACGATTGGCTGGTCGAGAATCACTTCGAAACCTACAAGGGCGAAGCGGACGCGGCTTACAATGCCTATCCTGACCTGTTCACCGCTGGTGGCATGGCTTCCGCCATCGCCCTGGCCTCCGCCCTCGAGAAAACCGGTGGCGATGCCTCTGGTGATGCCATGATCCCCGCCCTCGAAGGCCTGACCTTCGAAGGTCCCAAGGGCACCTACCACATCCGCCCCGAGGACCACGTCTGCGAACAGCCGATGAACATCCTCAAGCTGGTCAACCTCAATCCTGACCTGGACGGCGACGGTATTAACGAATATCACTTCTTCGAGACTGTCTACGTCTCCAAGTACGACGAACTCGGTGTCCCCTGCACGCTCGTTGGTGACTACGCCTCCCGCTGCGGCGACCTGCCTGTTCTGCCTGCCCAATAAAAATCGGGTACTGTTAAACCTGGGGAGGAACTCCGGTTCCTCCCCAGCTCCCAATCGATATCTTGTCCCCGGCGCAGACCCTCCAATTCGCTGTGGCAAACAGGTTGTTTCTTGAAATTAGGGCCTTATTTCATTTATTATTGCGGTTCAATTTTTACCAGTCTTCAAGAAACATGAAAAGGAACATTTATGACCAGTGACATCATTTTGGAAGCTGTAGGCCTTTCCAAGGTTTTCGGCGGATTGGTGGCGGTGGATAATGTCAGCATTCAAATCCGCAGGCAGTCCATGCACGCCATCATCGGCCCGAACGGCGCCGGTAAGACCACGCTCTTCAACCTGTTAAGCGGCGTGATGCCGCCCACCACCGGCCAGGTACTCTACAAGAGCCAGGACATCACCCACATTTCCCCCCAAAAAAGAGCGGCGCTTGGCATTGGTCGCTCCTACCAAATCACCAACATCTTCCCCAATCTGACCGTGTTGGAAAATATCCGTCTGGCGGCGCAGGCCACCGGCAAGGATAACTTCCGCATGTTCAAGCTCGCGGATAGCTTCCGCGGCTATATCGACCGCGCGGAGGGGGTCATCGATACTGTCGGCCTCACCGGGCGCGAATTAGTTATCGCCCGCAACCTGCCCCATGGTGAAAAGCGCAAGCTGGAGCTGGGTATCATGATTGCCTGCGACCCTGAGCTCCTGCTTTTTGACGAGCCCACCGCCGGCATGTCCTCGGAACAGGTTCCCGAGCTGATTAACATCATTAATAAGGTCGTCCAACAAAAGGAACGCACCGCCATCCTTGTGGAGCACCGCATGGATATGGTCATGTCCATTTCCGACACGATTACGGTGATGAACCAGGGGCGCATCCTGGCCGAGGGCAGTCCACACGAGATTGCCAACAACCGCCAGGTACAAACGGCCTACCTGGGCGACTTGTATGGAGAGCTGGCATGAGCACGCAAACCCCGCAAAACGATTTGTTGGTCCTGGAGGAAATTCACACCTTCATCGGCCAGTTCCACATCCTGGAAGGTGTTTCGTTGAGGGTCCCGAAGGATTCCATCACGGTCATGCTTGGCCGCAACGGCGCCGGCAAGACCACCACCCTCAAATCCATCCTCGGTCTCACCCCGCCCCAGCAGGGCAGGGTCATTTTCGACGGCATGGAAATCCAGGGCAAGCACGCCTACAACATCGCCAACCTCGGAATCGGCTATGTCCCCGAACACCGCGCCATTTTCCGCGCGCTGTCGGTCATGGAAAACCTGAAACTGGCCGAGCGGAAAAAGGGTGACTTCGACAAGCACGAGGAGTTCATCTTCAACCTCTTCCCGGACCTCAAACGGCTCTACAAGCTGCCTGGCAACCATCTTTCCGGTGGTCAGCAGCAGATGTTGGCCGTGGCCCGCGCCCTGGTCCCCGATAACAAGCTGCTCCTGATTGATGAGCCCAGCGAAGGCCTGGCCCCCATCCTGATTCAACAAATGATGGAAGCCATTCGCATCCTGAGCACGACCACCACAATCCTGCTCGTGGAGCAGAACTTCATCATGGCCAGCCAGCTCGCCCAGCGCTTCACCATCATCGACGACGGCAAAAGTCCTCATTCAGGGCTCATGTCGGACCTCGTTAACGATACGGAATTGGTCCACCACTACCTCGGGGCCAGCATCAAGACCCGCAAAGAAATGGAGCTGAGCCATGAAGCCGAAAACTAAGAAAATTATCACCCTCTCCATCGTGGTGCTGGTGGTTTTGGTCATCACGCTTTTGCTCTACAAGGTCGCGGGTAAGGAACCCTTCATCCGCACCGCCCTCTCCGGCCTGACCCTCGGCTCGCTTTTCTTCCTGGTGGCGGCCGGGCTCACGCTCATCTTTGGCCTGATGGATGTGCTGAATTTCGCCCATGGCTCCATGTTCATGCTCGGCGCCTACATGGGCTGGCAACTCTACACCAACCCGACCTTCATCTTCGCCCTCCTGCCCCATCTGCTGGCATTCGCCACCGGCGTCATGCTGCTGCCGCTGATTAAGCCAACCCTGGTGCGCATGAAGCTGCCTGAAAAATGGGTCAACGCCATCCCAAAAATTACCCTTGTACTGGCGTTGCTGCTGGCTGTGTTCAGCTTCATCGGTTTTGACATCCTGGCTTACGCCAAAACGGCCATGGTGGCTGCCAGCATCGCCACCGCGGGGAACCCTTTCGCGGAAATCACCCCACAGGAACCCTTCGCCACGTACTGGATAAGGCCCGTCCTTATATTCCTCAGCGGCCTGCTGGTGGCCATCGCCTCTGCCAAGCCCGGTAACAAGCAGGAATTCGCAGTCCGCGAGAGGCTTAGCAAGACCCTCCCGGTGCCGGTGATATTCTTCAGTCTCACCATCCTCGCCCTGGTCGTGCGCGAGTCCGCCCCCAAGGCCGTGCTGCTGATGGACGGCAACCTGCGTTTTGCCATCGCCGTCCTGGTCTCCATCATCTTTGGCTTCGTGTTTGGCCAGGTGGTCGAAATTACCCTCATCCGCCCGCTTTATGTGCGCCCGACCTTCATCATCATCATGACCCTCGGCCTCAGCTACGTCATCCGTGAGCTGGTCCAGCTGCTGTGGGACCCGCTGGCCTACCAGATGGTCCGCCCGCCATTTGCCGCTCAACCCGGCAAGGCTGCCAATTTGCTGGAATGGTTCCAGAAGGGCAGCTCCACGCTGAACATCTTTGGGGTCACCTTCCCAACCTACCGCTTGTTTGTCATCGCGCTCGGCATCGTGATGTTCATCTTCATCACCATCCTCATGACCAGGTCCCGTTTAGGCATGATTATCCGCGCTGGTGTGCAGGACCCCCAGATGGTGGAAGCCCTCGGCATCAATGTGAAGTCCATTTTCACGCTCGTCTTTGCCCTCGGGGTGGCCATGGCGGCCCTGGGCGGCATTGGCGCCGGTCCTTTCCTGCCCATCCAGCCCCTCATGGGCGACCAGTACCAGACCCAGGGCCTGATTACGGTCGTCATCGGCGGCATGGGCAGCTACGTTGGCGCCTTTGTTGGCGCGATGATTTTAGGCATGGCCCGCGCGTTTGGGGATTACTTCGCCCTCAAGTACTCGCTGTCCACAGCCATCGCTGAGGCCTCCACGGTCATCATCATGATTATTGTCCTTTTGGCCCGGCCTCAAGGCTTGTTTGGAAAGAAGGAGTAGCCCATGTTGGATAAATATTTGACCAAACCCGGATTCGGCGCGGCCGTCAAACGCGAACGTGGCTTCCTGATTTTCATCCTGTTGATGTTCATCCTGCCATTTGGCATCCGCGCCTTAACCGGCAGTGGCCTGAACGAAGGCGTCACCAAGTTCTGGCAGGGTCAACTGATAACCTTTTTCATCATGGCAGTTTTCGCCATGAGTTACGACCTCCTGATTGGCTATGGCGGCATCCTCAGCTTTGGCCACGCGGCCTCTTTCGGCGGTGGCGCATACACCTTTGCCCTGCTCACCAAGTGGTGGGCTCCCAGGTTCCTGGAAAGCTACCGGGTGATGCTTGGCAGCGTCAATATCTCGGAAGGCATCGTTCTCCTGCTCATCCTGTTGGCCGTCCTGGCGGTCTCCATCATCATTGGCCTGATTTTTGCCGCCACCTCCATACGCCTCAAGGGCACCTACTTTGCCATGCTCACCCTGGCCATCAGTTCCGCCTTCTACATCCTCATCAAGGCGACCGACTTCCACCAGTGGACCGGCGCGGATGAAGGCCTGCACGGCATCCCGCTGCCAGTCTGGCTGAACCCGACTCAAAACCGTTTCACCATCTACGTGGTCTCGCTGCTCTTCCTGATGATTTGCTACCTGGTCATGCGCCGCATGGTCAATTCGCCAACCGGCCGCGTGATTGTCGCCAACCGCGAAAACGAAGACCGCATGCGCATGATTGGCTACAACCCGGTCACCTACCGCGCCATTGCTTTCGTCACCGCTTCCATCTTCGCAGGGTTCTCAGGCGCGCTCTATTCCATCTGGAACATGAGCGCCAGCCCGACCATGATGTCCGCGGTCACCACCGTGAACGCCCTTATCATGACCATCATGGGCGGTATGGGCACCCTCATTGGCCCGGTCTTTGGCGCGGCTATCAGCCAGGTCATCCAGCAGTTCTTCTACACCTGGTTTGGCGCGCGCTGGCCGCTGGTCTTTGGCATCCTCTTCATGCTGATTGTCATGTTCCTGCCTTATGGCGTCGTTGGAACCTGGCGCCTGCAAGGCTGGAAAGTGAAGCAGGGCTGGCAGCGCTTCCTGGACCTGTTCAAGGCCAAAAAGGCCGCTGGGTAGTCTCTCGAATTTACGCATTACATCGTCCCCGGGTGTCTCCCTCCCCGGGGATTTTTGTTTCCCACACCCCGCCATCGTTGGGTAGAGTGGCACGCGGGACTATTCACCTTGCTCTACCTATCGGCACCGGCTATTCCACCCGATTCGCCTGCAATTCCTCTCGTTAAAATGCTATACTCTAAATATCCACCCGCCCCCAACACGAGGTAAAAATGGTTGATTCCGCCGACCGTTTCACGTGCCTGACCCGCTGCCAGGAATGGCTAAAGTTCGAGGGTTTTAGAGCTGATAGCTGGAAACAACTGGGGCAGGTCTGGAGCAGGGATGAAACCCGCAACCCCGACCGTTTGCCTGGTGCCCGCCTGGTGGTTTTTGCCGGGCAGGAGGGGGTTTCAAACCCGGCCGGCTTTTCTTCACGCTGCGATGGGGTATTTTCAGAGCTTCAAAAGTATTTCTCTAAGAAACACAGGTCAATTGGCTCCGCGAAGAGTTATCTTGCCTTCATCCTTGTTCCGCTCGCCTCACCCAACGAAGAGTTGGCCAGGTTTGCCGGCACCTTCAGGCCTGCCCTCTCCTCTTTTTCAGGCAGCTATGTGCCGATTCTGGTGGACCTCAGCCAGGGCGCTCTGTTCTACCATCGCCCCAAAACAGGGCAGGCAGCCAGTGGGCCAAACAAACTCACCGATGAAATTGACTGGTTGTTCCTGCCGCCAATTTCAAAACACTACGAAATTGACAGCTCAATCACAACCTTGGTGAACGGTTTGCGTGGCGTGCCCCTGCAACCTCAAACCCCACCCGGGACGCGCCCCGCCAACTTAAGTCTCTCCGATGTAAAAAAAGTCGCATGCCAGCTGTATTACCAGGCCAACACCCAGGCTCACCCAGCCTCAGCCCGCGAATTACTCTTCGCCTACTATCTTTTTGAGTATCTGCGGGCGGTCGAGTCGCAATCCGCCCGTCCCATTTCGAAGCTGAATGACACCCTCAACCTGGGAAGTTTCACCTCCCTGGACCAATTCTCACAGGACATCGCCGAAAGCCTCGCCCGTACCATGGCCTCCGGTTTTCGCAAAGGTTTTGAAGGCGCACTCAGGGATGGCGTGTCCGAAGCACAACGGCGAAAACTCGTAAAGAATCCCAACATCATCTCACTGGCCTATTGCCCCCAATGTCGGCAGGTTGTGCGCCTGGCCACCACAGGCGGCTGCCCTAATGGTGTCTTTCATACGGTCGACCCGGCAGCTTACTTTGCCGTGGATGAAGAACAGGCCATCCAGGAATATTCCAGGAAACAGAGGAAAAAATGACAGACGCGCAGGAAAAATGGAAGAAAATATCATCAGATACCTTGGAGATTATGTTGCCCAAATCCTTTATCGGGGGCAACCCGCGCAAGGACAAACGGAGGATAACGGAAGAAATTTCCCGCTGCCCGGAAGATTTGCAAAAAGCGTATAAAAGCCTGTTCAAAGGCCGATTATTCATGTTCGTCGCGGGTGAACTGAAAAAAGAGGGGCAGGTAATCCATGTGCTGAACATGGGGGTTAAGGTTGTGCCATTACCGCTGCTGGAGTGGGGGGCGAGCCTCGAAAAGCTGGTTGAAAAAGAGCTGCCCAAAGGGAAAGTTTACACGGTGGCTGAGAAGGGTTTGATTGCGCTGGCAAATTACCAGGCCGCCCGCGCTGTGATCCAACTCCGGGAAAGCCGGGGGGCATTTAAAGCACCAGGTGAAGTCAAACAGGTTATGTGGCTATATACGCTCAAGGAAGCCCACCGTTCATGGATTTTCTATTGCGTCTCTGATGCGGCTCAGGCCGATAGGGCACGCGAAATCTATGAACAGGCCATGCAGAGCCTGCAGCTCAAAGTGAAATAGTCCGCTTTTAAAAGCGCAAACAGTACCAAACAAGCCGTATTCCACGGCTTCTCGACGGGTGCCTACTCGATCGCTCGTCCGATTCCCCCCGCGGTTTGGTCAATCAGGATTAAAATAAAGTGTTCGTAACGCGCAATCGGCAATCGAAAACCGCGGCGCGGCCATGCCGCTC
The DNA here is from genome assembly GCA_029777225.1 of Chloroflexota bacterium. Classification (GTDB taxonomy): domain Bacteria; phylum Chloroflexota; class Anaerolineae; order Anaerolineales; family Anaerolineaceae; genus Mesolinea. The sequence goes on along the minus strand of JAKOSR010000172.1, from coordinate 8,041 downwards.
GGCCGGATGCCGACAATTGTTCTTTTGGAGAATTTTATGAACGTCATTGAAGTTAACAAACTGACCAAGTATTACGGCAAGTCCCGGGGCATTGTGGACGTCAGCTTCGGGGTGGAGGAAGGCGAGATCTTCGGCTTCATCGGCCCCAATGGCGCTGGCAAGTCCACCACCATTCGCCTGCTGCTATCCCTCATTCACCCAACCAGCGGGGACGCGCGCGTTTTTGGCAAGGATATCGCCAAGGAAGGCCCCACCATCCGCGAACAGATCGGCTACCTCCCATCGGAAGTGTTTTACTACGACGACATGAAGGTCATCGACCTGCTCAAATACTCTGCCAGTTTCTATCCCTGCGACTGCGAGGAACGCACCCGCGAGCTTGCCAGCCTGATGGAGCTGGAATTGAACCGTCGCATTCGCGATCTCTCCTACGGCAACCGCAAGAAGGTTGGCATCGTCCAGGGCTTGCTGCACAGCCCCAAGCTAGTCTTGTTGGACGAACCCACCGCCGGCCTGGATCCGCTTATGCAGCGCAAGTTCTTCGACCTCATCCGCGATGAAAACAAAAAGGGTGTCACCGTGTTCTTCTCATCCCACATCCTCAGCGAAGTGCAGCGCCTGTGCAACCGGGTGGGCATCATCCGCGAGGGCCGCATGGTCGAGGTCTCCGATATCCGCACCCTGCAGCAGAATAACACCAAGAAAATCCGCGTCAACACCCGTTATGGACAGCCCGCCTTCGACCTGCCCGGCGTCACCAACGTGGTCACCGAAAACGGCACCACCCAGCTCTTTTTCCGCGGGGATATCAACCTCATCCTGCGTTACCTCACCACTCTGAACGTGGATGATGTCAGCATCGAGGAGCCCACGCTGGAAGAGATTTTCATGCACTACTACGAATAGGCCGGCTATGAGCACCAACATTTACCGCTACGAAGTCCGCGTGCGCTGGAAGTCCGTCCTCATTTGGACCTTTGCGCTGGCTTCCCTGTTGTTCATTTTCATGGCACTCTTCCCGAGCTTCTCCGCGGAAGCGGCCGCCATGAATGAAATGATGGCCAACTTTCCGCCAGCCCTAAAGTCGGCTTTTGGCATCTCCAACCTGGATTTGAGTTCTGTGCTGGGCTACTTTAGCTTCTGCATGGTGTTTTGCCAGCTGTGTTTTGCCATCCAGGCTTCCAATTATGGCTTTGGGCTGGTCTCGGTGGAAGAGAACGAGATGACCGCCGACTTTCTGCTCACCAAACCCGTCAGCCGCAGCAATGTCCTGCGGAGCAAAATCCTGGCCGCGTTGACCAGCTTGCTGGCCACGGATGTCCTATTCTGGCTCATGTCTTACGCGTCCATTGTGTTGTTCCGGGAAGGAAAACCCTACGAGCTCAAGATCCTGCTGCTCTTGTTGGGCAGCGTGGTCGTCTTCCAGCTGTTTTTCTTCTTCGTCGCGCTGGCCATTTCCCAGCTCGTGCGCCGCGTGCGCAGCGTCACCCCATATAGCCTTGGGCTGGCCTTTGGCGCTTACGTCCTGAACGCCTTCGCTGGTATCTTCGGGGATGTAAAGCTGGAATACCTGACCCCCTTCAAGCACTTTGATACAGCCGCCATCGTCCTGGATGGCCACTACAACCTGCCCCTCGTCTTGTTGGAAGTGGGCGTCATCATCCTCGCGTTGGGTTTCACCTGGTTACGCTATGCCCGCCGGGATATTCCCACATCGGTTTAGGAGGAAGGCATGAACATCTTCTGGCATGAAATTAAAGCAAACCGCAAATCCCTCCTGGTATGGAGCGCGGTGATGGTTTTGCTGGTTTTAACAGCGGTTGCCAAGTTTTCCGCTTTTCATAATAACCCCGAAAGCCTGGCCATCCTGGATAGCATTCCAAAAAGCGTGTTGGATGGAATGAACATGCGCGCTTTTAACCTGGTTAAGCTCGATGGCTTCTTTGGGGTGGTGTTCAGCTACTTCTCGCTGATGGGTGCCATGGCCGCGGCCATGTGGGGCAGCGAGAGTATCGCCCGCGAAGAGCGCGACAAAACCGTGGAGTTCTCCCTCGTCTTGCCCATCACGCGCTCCAAGCTGGTCACAGCCAAGCTATTAGCCGCCCTGGTCAATTGCGTCTTGTTCGTGTTGATTACCTGGGGTGCGTCCGCCCTAAGCGCGCGGGCCTACCAGCCCGACGCCGGCTTTTACAAGTTCCTGGGCCAGGAAATGGCGGCCATGTTCCTGATTGAGCTCGTCTTCCTGGCGATGGGCGTATTGCTCGGCTGCGTGCTGAAGAAGTACAAGCTGGCCGGCTCGATGGCGATCAGCATCATCCTCACCGCGTATGTGCTGTTTGTCGTCTCCCGCATGCACGAGAAACTGGACGTCCTGCGCTTTGTGACCCCTTTCCGCTATTTTGACGCCGCGGATTTCTACAAAACCGGACGGTTTGAGCCCGTTTACCTGGCGCTCAGCGCCGGTATCATCGTGGTCTGCCTCGCCGCCGCCTACCTGGTCTATGCCCGCCGGGACATGATGATATAGCCCGCCCTGTCGTCAAGTTTGCCAAGAGAAGGCGCAAGTTTGCCAACACAAAGCGCAAGTTTGCCAACAGGTGTGTGTAAATGTTGGCAAACTTGTCAAACTTGTCTTTTCCACCCCTTCCATCCAACCGTGTTACCCATGCCTGTGAACATTTATTCCCACCATCTCCAGCCTCCGCGCGCCGCTGGCGGGGTGGATGTTTTATAATTCTCAGCACAACATCATTCCAGGAGAGGCATCCATGAAACCAGAACGCACCAAGTCGTTTAACTACGCTGTCGGCATGTTCGGTACGTCCATCCCCATCAATCTGCTCAAAACTTTCGCCGCCGCCTTTTACATCAAGAACCTCGGCCTCAGCACCGCGCAATGGGCGAGCGTGCTCTTCATCTACACCTTCATCGACGCGATTGACAACCCGGTCTACGGATTCCTCTCCGACCGAACGCGCAGCAAATGGGGCCGGCGCCGGCCGTGGCTGGTGATTGGCACGCCCCTGCTGGTTTTGGGCCTGATTTTCTTCTATAACCCGCCAGCGCTCCTGGCCGGTAAATCGCTTTTGGCCTACGCGATGCTCTTCTACATCTTCACAGGCACGCTGGACTCGGTCATCAACGCCAACTATGGCGCGCTGTTCCCGGAGCTCTTCCCCGATGAAAACAGTCGCGCCAAAACCAACGCGCTGCGCCAGGCTTTCCAACTGGTGGCCATGATTGTCAGCATCGCCCTTACACCAATCGTGACCGACGCGATTGGCTTCGCCAACACGGCCATTATTTACGGCATCCTGGGTGGCGCGGTCATCCTCTATATGGCGCTGACAGCCAGGGAGAAACCCATTAGCGAGGAGGAGCAAAAGCCTCGCTTGTGGGACAGCCTCAAGACGCTGCTGGTCAACCCCAAGTTTTGGATTGCCGGCCTGGCCAACGCTTTTTACAGCGCGACCATGTCGCTGGTGATGGCAGCGCTGCCGTTTTACGCGGAGTACAAGCTGGGCATCAGCAGCCTGCAACAGACCATCCTGTTTGCCACGGTGCTGCTGATTGCCATCGCGGCGGTGGTGGTTTGGGCCGGCCTGGTGCGCAAGTACACGCTCATGCCCGCCTGGCGCGCGGCGCTCATCACGCTCACGCTAGCCTTTATCCCACTCTATTTTGCCAATAATTTCGTGACGGCGGTGATATGCAGCGCGCTGGTTGGCTTTGGCTTTGCCGGCGTCATCACCACCATGGACCTGGTACAGGCGCGCATCATGGACGAGGACCAGCGCAAGCACAACGTGCGCCGCGAAGGCATCATCAGCAACGCGTTGGGCTTCATGAACCGGCTGAATGGTCTGTTCACCAGCCTGGCGTTCCTGCTCGTTGGGAAGCTTTTCCTGTTTGAAAGCGGCGATAACCCCGGCCCGCACCCGGACCAGGCCTCCCTGTTCCTACTGACCATCTTCCCCTTCGTGCTCTCGTTGATTAGCGTCCTGTTCGCCTTTTTGCTCAATTTCCCACAAGACCGCGGAGGCCTGCCTGAATCCGACCAGCCCGCGAGTGCGTCGGCGGAACTGCCCCCATACCCAACATCCAAGCAGCTCAAATAGTGGATACAAATTAGGAGCCCCCCATGACATTGGTTCAAATCAATCACGTCCCCGAGGCCGTCAGGGTCGACACGTCTCTTTACCTCATCCTGCCGGAAAACTACCAGCTTGCCAAAAAGCCGCTGGAGGAACACAAGGTGCTCTTTCTGCTGCACGGCCTTAGCGACGACGGCAGCGCCTGGCAACGCTATACCAACATCGAAATCCTCGCGCGGGACTTGGGCCTCGTGGTGGTGATGCCCTCCGTTGGGCGCAGCCTGTATGCCAACATGGAGAACGGCCAGCGCTATTTTGACTACGTGACGGAGGAAATCCCGACTTACCTGCGCAAGGTGTTCTGCCTGAACCTGGCAAGGGAAAACACGTTCATCGCCGGCCTTTCGATGGGCGGTTTCGGCGCGCTTAAGGCCGCCTTCATGCGCCCTGAGCAGTACTTTGCCGCCGGGAGCTTCTCAGGCCTGGTTTCGCTCAGCCCGGTATTCACCCCTGAGCAAAAGCTGAAGGACCCGGCCATGATGCACGAGTTCGAGATGGTGCTGGGCGGGTTTGACAGGATTGCTGGCAGTGAAAACGACAGCGCGGTGTGGCTCAAGCGCTATGCCGGGAACCCATCCGCCTTCCCGCGCCTCTTTGCCGCCTGTGGCCTGGATGATGACCTGTTGCCGCTCAACCGCTACTTCGCCGCGCAGATGAAAATGGCCGGCCTGCCGTATGCCTACACCGAAGACCAGGGCAAGCACGACTGGCACTTCTGGCAGAAGTACCTGGTACGCTTTTTGGATTGGGCGCTGAAGGGGCAGAATGACTGACCAGCACACACGGTTTAGTGACATCGCGTTTGAGTTCTTCATCCGGCCGGAGCGGATGGGCGAATACCTGCTGGTGCCGCTGGAGGTGCCGGAGAATGTGGAGAGCCTGGCGCTTGCGTACGACTACCCCACCCACAGCCACCCCACGCAAAGCCTGGCGGAGGGGACGTTTACGGCGCGCGTGCGTGAGAACACGATTGACCTGGGGCTGGTCGCACCCGATGGGCGGCAGGTGGGAGCTTCTGGCGCGGATAAGCGCGAGATTTTCATCAGCGCCACCCAGGCCACCCCGGGCTACGGAGCCACCGACCTGGTACCCGGTACCTGGCACATTTTGGCAGGCGCCTACCGCGTGGCACCGGAGGGCGTGTTGGTGCGCTACCAGGCGCGCTTCACCTACAAACAGCCGCGCTGGCTGTTGGGTGACGCGCACACCCACACCATTGGCTCGGATGGTAAGCTGACCGCCCAGGAACTGGCAGAACACGCCCGCGCCAACGGGCTGGACTGGCTGGTCATCACGGACCACAACCAATTCATCCGCGAGGGGGCGCTGCCACGATTGCCCGGCCTGACCGTCATCCCCGGGGTGGAGTGGACGCATTACCAGGGACACGCCAACTTCCTGGGGCTGGAAAAACCGTATGACGCGCCGTTTTTCACCAACAGCTTCGAGGAGACGCGCGCGCGTTTCCAAAGCACGTGGGAACGCGGCGCCACCATCGTCATCAACCACCCCTATGATGAGGGTTGCCCCTTCCTGTATGACCTGGACGCGCTGCCCTTCCACTTGTTGGAGGTTTGGAATGGTCCGATGCGCCCAAGCAACCTGCGCGCGATTGGCTTGTGGAACGAGCTGCTGAAGGCGGGCCGGCACGTGCCCGCGATTGGCGGCAGCGATTACCACAACGACCGCCTGGCACAGATTTTGGCCGGGCCCTGTGTGAACGTGCTGGCGGATTCTGACAGCCAGGCGGATATTTTAGCCGCGTTGCGACGGGGGCGCAGCTATATGGTGTTTCAACCGGAGAGCGCGCGGCTGGAGATGCGCAGCGGGACGGCGCAGTTGGGGGACAGCACCCCCTGGAGCCCGGACAGCCGGCTGGACATCAAGCTTGAGGGGCTGCTGCCCGGGGATGTGCTGAAGCTGATTACGGCGGAGGGCACGCGGGAGCTCTTCACTTCGCCAGCGACAGGCGCTTTTGAAGGCAGCTTCAAGGTGGAGAAACCAGGCTTTGCGCGAGTGGAACTGTGGCAGTCGTTTGGGGGCATGCTGCCACTGTTGCCGGCGCTGGTGAGCAACCCGATTTGGTTTGAGTGAGAGGGGATCGAGGGGGCAAAAGACGCAAGGTAGTCAAGTTTGACAAGTTTGCCAACATTTACACACACATCTGTTGGCAAACTTGCTCTTTGAGTTGGCAAACTTGGGGAATATCACATGGCCAGGGAGGGTTTGGCTTTGATGGCGGTCACGCGTCTTTGACCTTCTCATGAGAATAAGGGGTCAGGTTTACCAGGTCGCGGGGTGCGGAATTGTGTACAATCAAGGTACGAGGGCACCGGCTTGTTGACAACCCGTGGCCATGTTTGTCCAGTTTTCGCGTTCATAAAGGAATTACCGGGAATTCCCAACCCCGGAAGATTGAGAGGAGAAACGCGCGATGTCCACTTTCCAGGAATTGATTGACACATCCCAGGATTGGCTGTTGGACCCGTCTGACCCGGGGCCGCGCTATGTGGCCATGCGGGATATCTACGCCGACCGCCACAGCGCGGTGGAGTTGGACCAGGCCGCAGTGGAAGCGCATGCGCGGGGCCCCATCCGACACGTGCTTGAGCATATGACCCCGGAGGGTTGGTGGAGCAAGGCCGGCCCTGGGTATTCCCCAAAGTACCGCTCTACGGTTTGGGCGGTGACGCTGCTGGGGCAGCTGGGGGCCCGGGTGGCGCTGGACGAACGCGTGGGGACGGCCTGCCAGTATGTGCTCGAGAACGCATATGCCGAGGGTGGCTATTTCTCGCATTCTGGCACGCACTCAGGGACGTTTGACTGCCTGCAGGGCAATCTGACCTGGGCGCTGCTGGCGATGGGTTGCAGGGACGCGCTCCTGGTGCAGGCATTGGAGTGGATGGCGCGCAGCCAGACGGGGGAGGGGGTGGCGCTGGTCACAGATAGGAAAGCACCGGTCCGCTACCATTCGATGAAGTGCGGCCCGGACTACCGCTGCTCCGCCAATGGCCGCCTGCCTTGCGCCTGGGGGGCGACGAAGGTGATGATGGCTTTAGGGCTGGCGCCAAAGGAGTGGCAAACGGAGTTGACGCGTGAGGCAACGGCGCGCGGGGTGGCGCTGTTTTTCAGCGTAGACCCAGTGACGGCGGCCTGGCCTTGTGACCGGAACATCAACCGCGATTGGTGGAAGTTCGGGTTCCCGCTGTTTTACATCACGGACCTGTTACAAGTGGCCGAGGCGCTGGCCGCGCTGGGCCTGGCGAACAACCCGCGCATGGGGAGCTTGATGAAACTAATCCTGAAAAAGCAATCCGCGCCTGGACGGTGGAAGTTGGAGTATGGCTACGCGGGAAAGACCTGGGGCAGTTTTGGCACGCTTGGGCAGGAGAATAAGTGGGTGACGGTGCGGGCGTTGCGGGTGTTGAAGGCGGTGGGTTGAGGATTTATTCTTATAGAGGAAGTGCACCCACTTCCCCGCTGTGCGGGGCTTCCCCAGACCTACGGTAGTGGGGCTTATTGTCTGGCGGAGAGGGCTAAAAAGGCTGGTGCGTTCAAGAGCAGAACGCACCCTACACCCAACATAGGTAGACAGGCGAGAACAAGGTATGACCCACCCCCCCGCTTTGTGGACCCTACTGCACTGCGGGCATACAACCCCAGACCTTTGGTAGTGGGGCTTCCCCAAACCTGCGGTAGTTGGGCTTAGTGTCTGGCGGAGAGGGCTAAAGGGGTGGTGCGTTCAAGAGCAGAACGCACCCTACACCCAGCATCGGTAGACGGGCGAGAACAAGGTATCACCCAATACACCCAACATTGGTAGACGGGCGGGAACAAGGTGTCACCCACTCCCCCGCTGTGCGGACCCTACTGCCCTACAGGCACGC
>JAKOSR010000171.1 GCA_029777225.1 Chloroflexota bacterium | reverse complement strand
TGGATTGACGCCAATCCAACGGCCACAGCGACCATGTATGCTGCCACCAGCCGGATCGTTAATCCTGCCTGGCAGGATATTATTGCCGGTTTCAGTTCCTACGGCCCCAACACGACCTTTGATGTACTCAAGCCGGATATCACTGCTCCTGGCGTAAATATTCTTGCTGCGGTTGCCGATGCCACCATCGCCCCCAGCCCGGCCTACGAACTTGACCTCTATCAGGGTACTTCCATGTCTAGCCCACACAATGCTGGCGCTGCGGCCCTCATGAAAGCCCTCCATCCAACCTGGACGCCCATGGAAATTCGCTCGGCCATGATGATGACTGCTCAGGACGGACTGCTGGCTGATCGTGTCACCATTGAAGGCGTCATGCGCCCTGCCACACCGCAGGATGAAGGCGCTGGCCGTGTAGCCCTGCAAAACACAGCTTTGGTCGGCTTGGTGATGAATGAAACTATTGCCAATTTCGAAGCTGCTGACCCATCCCTCAATGGCGACCCAGCTACCTTGAACTTGGCCAGCCTCTATGATAGCAAGTGTGTTGGGGAATGTACCTGGACTCGAACAGTTCGAAGTGTTCTGTCAACTTCTGCCAGCTATACAGTGACTGCACCCGATTGGGTGACCGTTACTCCCAGCTCCTTCACGATTGCGGCTGGTGGTACACAGGAGCTCACAATCACGGCGGATGTTTCCGCAGCTGAAACAGATGTATGGCTGTATGGCAAACTGACTTTCGAAACGACCGCAACCCATCCAGGTACCGCGGTGAAACTTATCGATGAAGACTTTGAAACCTGGCCACTGACAGGTTGGACGATCGGCGCGGATCCGGCTTCAGCTGCCGAATGGCAGAGTGGAGCCATAGCCGATAATGACAACGAAACTGGTGGAACCGGAGATTTCGCAGATGCAAACTCGGACTACGCAGGTGACGCTGTAAACACTTGGATGATTTCACCAGTATTCAGTTTGGTAGGTTATGACACCGCCACACTCTCATTTAAATCCAGTTTTTGGGATTATGGGTCTTCGGATGATGGGTATGTTGATATCACAACAGACGGCGGTACTACTTGGACCAATCTGCTCCACTATGCCAAGGCTGATTATTATGGCCCACGGACAGAGTCCCTCGACTTGACGGCATATATTGGTCAGGCGAATGTTCAAGTTCGTTTCCAATATGTAGCGCCTGGTTGGGACTGGTTCTGGCAGGTAGATGACGTTGAGGTTTTAGCGACAGGTGGTATTGGTCCCCAAGTTTCTGACGCCCATATTCCCATGGCTGTCCTTCCCGTTGCCAGCAACATTCCCACCTACGTCAAATTCACTTCTCATCGCGACGCGGCTGGCGGTACCATGGATGACCTGACCGCTGTTGAGATTACCGATGGTAATGTCTACAAGTCCGGTTTGGTCAAGGCGGATATCGAAACCTTTACCCTGGACCCAGACCCCACTCCTGCTGACCCTATTGATGACGTCAACCAGGTCTTCGTCAAGAAGTTCGTGGTTCCTGCCTATACCATCCGTCTTGTCGCTGAAATTACCGCTTCCACGTCGCTCGACCTTGACATGTTCCTCTACTACGATTTGGATGGTAATGGTGAGCTGTCATCGGCAGATTACGAAGTTGCCTCCAGCGCTACAAGTGCGGTGCTTGAATACCTGAACGCGCCTAAGGATTGGATTTACTACAACGTGGAAGATACCTATTTCATCGTTGTGCAGAACTGGTCAGGTGCGGCTGGTGATTCGGTCACGCTCGCCAGTGGCATGGTCCCGCTTTCACCCGAGGTCGGCAACTACGATGTTGTTGTTCCAGCCACCAATCCTGGCGGTGAACCTTTCAGCATTGCTGTCACCTGGGATGAAGATACCCAGGAAGGCGATCGCCTCTACGGCTACTTTGATACCTGCGCGGATACTGATTGCAATCTCTGGATTGGTTCCACGGATATCGATGTTGTCCGTGCCGCGGACGATGTGGTCAAGACCGCCGATGTCGCGGAAGTAGACCCTGGTGATACGATAACTTACTCGATTGGAATCACCAACTTCACAGCTGATCTAATCAACTACTCAATAAACGATGTGCTACCGGTGGGTGTGACCTATGTACCCGGTTCTGTGACTGGGGGCGCAGTATATGATCCAGATACAAATGCCATCACTTGGTCTGGTCCCGTGTCTGCCAGTTACAGGAACTATGTAATGTCCACTAGTAAAAATAATCCAATGTGCGCGAGGCCACTGGCCAATAGCGGTGCTTATGTCAACCTGCAAGCTTATGGTATCGCATCACAAGCCACAGTCTCTGGTGAGTCCACTTGGCAATTTGCTACTCCAGGAGATCCAATCGGGTTCTATGGCCAAAATGTGGGCAACAATATCCTCTTCACAGAAGATGGTTACGCATACATTGAAGCGTATAGCCCTAAACCGGCCGTAAACGCTGACATTCCAACCGCCGCAAGCCCCAACAATTTGATTGCGATGCTATGGCGGGATATGGTTGCCGTGTATGACTCGGCTACTAATAAGGGCCTAAGCTTAGCTAATCTCACAACAGGCGGGATCCCGACCGGCCACATTATTGAGTGGGATGATCTCCAGGTCAAAGGCCAGCCGACACAGTCATATGACATGGAAATGTTCATTCAAAAGGCTGTGGATGACACTGCTGGAGAGTTCGAGGTAATTGTCGCTTATGACAACATCCTTGGCCCTAAGGATATTGGTACTATTGGTATCGAGAACGCCGGTGGAACCCAAGGTGTCAAGTTCGCTTACAACGACGCGGCGTTATCAGAACTAAGCAATGGTATGGCCATCTGCTTTGATTGGGCCCTCCTGCCTGCCCCTCCGACTGTGATAACCTTCCAGGTAACCGTCAATGAAGATGCTCCTGCAGGCGTTTTAACCAATATTGCCGCCCATGGCAACGATCAGTTTGGGTCCTTGACGGAATCGGCTTCAGCTGATGTCCTGATCCTTTCCACCATCAAACCCGTGTTCTTACCTGTTATCTTCAGGTAAGCCAGTTGTTGTGTCACAGAGCTGGTTTCGCAAGAAACCAGCTCTGTCCTTTCAAGTCGAACGGCATTTCCAGATAATTGACCTCCTATGGTCTGTTGTTGATACAAAAAAACCTGTACACTTGCGTCATCGGGGATTACTGGTATAATTCACCAAAATTCATAAGGAAACAATCACCAATTATTTACAACAGAATAGCACCCTTCTTTTTCGGGTAAATTCCCATCCAAATCATGAATTATTTGTCAAAATGCAAAAAGCTTTTCTTATTGCCATCGGACAAGGTGGGTTTTTGCGCTTTAGTTTGGGCGGCGTGAAATCAATCACGCAGATAGTGAGCAACCATGGATATATTTGAACTCGAAGACAAATCAATCAAAGACCTGAAAAAAATCGCCACCGACCTCAACGTCCCTCAACCCAATCGCATGAAGCGCGAGGGCCTGATTGTCAAAATCGCCCAGACCCTGGCCGAGGCCGAAGGCATTGAGATGCGCGGCGGGGTGCTGGAAATCATGAACGAAGGCATCGGCTTCCTGCGCGCCAACTACCGCGTCGGCCCTGAAGATGTCTACGTCTCCCAGGCCCAGCTGCGCCGTTACGACCTCCGCTCTGGCGACCTCGTCATCGGTCATGTGCGCCCCCCGCGCGAATCCGAGCGGCATTTTGGCCTGCTCAAGGTCGAATCCATCAACGGCCTTGCTCCAGACGAAGCCCGCAAGCGCGTCAAGTTTGAATCGCTCACCCCCATCTTCCCGGACTTCCTCCTGAACCTGGAACATGACCCCCATAACCTCTCCACCCGCATGATTAACATGGTCGCTCCCATCGGTGGTGGCCAGCGTGCCATGCTCGTCTCGCCCCCCAAAGCCGGCAAGACCACGATTCTCAAAGACATCGCCAATGCCATCAGCATCAACCATCCCAAGGTCCGCCAGATTATGTCCCTTATCGGCGAGCGCCCTGAAGAGGTGACCGACATGGACCGTTCCGTGGAAGCGGAAGTGGTCGCCAGCACTTTCGATGAGCCCACCAGCGCCCATGTGCGCATGGCCGAAATCTCCCTGGACCGCGCTAAGCGCCTGGTTGAAAACGGCCTCGATGTCGTCATCCTCATGGATTCCCTCACCCGCCTCGCGCGTGCCTACAACATGGTCGTAAACCCCTCCGGCCGCACCCTTTCAGGCGGCATGGACCCCTCCGCCCTCTACCCGCCCAAGCGCTTCTTCGGCGCTGCCCGCAACCTCGAAAACGGCGGCAGCCTCACCATCATTGCCACTGCCATGGTCGATACCGGCTCCCGCCTTGATGATGTCGTCTACGAAGAGTTCAAAGGCACCGGCAACATGGAACTGCACCTTTCCCGCCGCCTGCAGGAACGCCGCATCTTCCCCGCCATCGATATCGAACGCTCCTCCACCCGCCGCGAAGAATTACTGCTGGGGCAGGAAACCCTGCAGCGTGTCTGGCTGATGCGCCGCATGTACCTGCAAATGATTTCCAACCCGCCCCAGGGTGCTGGCATGGATACCGCGGTTGCCACCGAAGCTATCTTGCAGCGCATGGAAAAAACCAAGACCAACGCGGAATTCCTCGACGCCCTGACGGATATGTAAGCCTTGGGTTTGGCGAACTGTCAGGAATGTCATAAAATAAGCGCGTGATGTCAACTCAAGGTAAAAAACTATTCCCCACGCTCGCTGCGTGGATTCTTGCGGTTATTCTCTCCGCTGGTTTGCTATCGTTCCTCGTGTGGCAGCCCAAAATTGCCCGGGCTGTCTCCGAAAACCGCGCTTCCTCACCAGTGGTCATCACCACGCTTCCTGAAACACCCGCCCCGGATGTCGCCGCTGCCATGCCGGCCTTCACGCCGGGTGGCGTTCCAAAGGTGCTCACCCGCGCGGTGGCTACCCACACCGAGCTCAATAAAAACTTGCGCACAGGCCCCTACACCTACATCGTCCAATCTGGCGACTCGGTCTGGAAAATTGCGAACGATAACGGCGTCTCGATTGAATCCATCTACTTTGCCAATTACGACGTCCTGTACGACCAGGCCGATAACCTCATGCCGGGCATGGAACTCACCATTCCGCCGGTCACCGGCATCTACCACAAATGGCGCTCCAGTGATACCTTCGCCACCGTCGCCTCCAAGTACGGCGCCACCGTGCAGGATATCCTCCTTTTCATCGGCAACAATATTGACCTTGCCAATCCATCGGTACAGCCCGGCACCCAGGTGATGGTTCCCAACGGCGCCCGCGAGCTGATTGTCTTCAGCCCCTCCGTGGTGGGCGTGGATGCCAGTGGCAACACGATAAGCTCCTTCTCCGGCCCCGGCGCCTGCGCCACCAACATCGGCCTCTTCGGCAATGGTTTCTTTGTCTGGCCATCCGCCGTACACTACCTCACGGGCAACGATTTCGGCCCTGGTCACAACGGTATCGACCTCGGTGCCGGTGCCGGCTCAGCCCTCTTTGCCGCCGATAGTGGCACGGTCGTTTACGCCGGCTGGATGAACGGTGGCTATGGCAACCTGGTCGTCATCGACCACGGCAATGGCTACCAAACCTGGTACGAGCATCTCGAGAGCCTGGGCGTCAGTTGCGGCCAAAACATCTTTCAGGGTAGTGTCATCGGCGCTGCCGGCACCACCGGCAACTCCACCGGTGCCCATCTCCACTTTGAGATTCGCTACGGCGGCACCCCGGTCAACCCCTGGGACTATCTCCCTTAGTGATATAATTTTCCGCGCGCTCCAGTAGCTCAAATGGACAGAGCAAGGCACTCCTAACGCCTAGGTTGGGGGTTCAATTCCCTCCTGGGGCATCAAAAAAGGCTGGCATTTGCCAGCCTTTTTGAGTCTATCCAATCAAATAAACTAGAAGGGAATGTCCTCGTCGCCCCAATCGGCGTCCAGGGATGTATCCTCATCCGGGAAATCCGGTTCCTCTTCCTCGGACCATCGCACCCACAGGTGCAAAACATCGCCTTCTTCCACCTCGTCGGCTCGCGCGGCCACAATTTGCGCCTCAACCTTCAACCCAGCCATGTCCTTGTACTCCAGGAACATGGGTTGTTTCTGGTTCCAGGCGTTGTGGCACCGGTCGAGCAGCTTTTGGCCGTCAAACGTTCGCACGGTCGTATGGGCCAGGTCATAAAGGTACGGCCCTTCCAAAATGCCATTCAGCCAGGCATGCACGGTGCCGGGGACATTTACTTCCTCCAGCTTTTCAAATTCAGGCGTTGGGCCTTCAATGACGGTAATCTTGTTGTTCATTTCTCACTTCCAGCAGCTATGATATCACAATCCCTGCCGCGCTCATGCCACCTCAAATAGCCTTGAATCTTAAAAAATTTGCTCAAAAATAAACGGATTGACCCAACCGGGCCAATCCGTTTCTATCGGTCGCTTACTCAGCTTACTCTGAAGCGTTGAAGTTCCAGAACCAGTTGTAAGCGTATACCGTGGCACTCTGCAGGCGGATTGAAATCTGGTTCAAACCTGCCAGCTCGGCCGGGATGTTGAAGGTGGCTGTAAAGCTACCGCCCTCACCAGAATTGAATGTCGCCACTTCGATACCATTGATTCCCATCGTCCACATCTTGCCCATCAGCACCTTGAAATCAGTGTCCTTGGGGAAGTTAATACCCTTCACGGTCACGGTCTTGTCCCGTTCAACCGCCGCGATGCTAAAGCTAGGGTAAACCACTGGGGCGGGGCTTGGCGCTGGGGGTTCCGGTGTCACGATGACGCCATCAGCCACATTCCAGAACCAGTTGTACGCGTAGTTACCACCTGCGCCGTCCAGCCGGATGGCAACCTGCTGATAATCCTTCAGGTCAGCCGGGATGTCAAAGGTCGCTTCAAAACTGCCGCCTTCGCCACTGTTCAGTTTGCCAACCTCGGTCCCGTTGATGCCGCGCGTCCACATCTTGCCCATCTTGGCCACAAAATCCACACCCTTCGGGAAGTTGGAGGTCACAATGGTGACCGTCTTGCCAGGGTCTACAGCCTTGATGCTAAAAGTGGGGATGATGGGTGCTGGCACGGGTTGGGGGGCTGGCTTGGTGTCCGGCCAGGTGCCGTTCACCGGGTCATTCCAGAACCAGTTGTAATAATAGTATCCACCAGAGGTGCTATCAAGCCGCACGGAAATCATCGCGCGTTCCTTGAGAGCACCTGGGATTTGCAGCGTCACTTTGAAACTGCCACCCTCACCTGAGGTGAACTTGGAGATTTCAATCCCGCCAATGGCCTTGGTGTTATATTCACCCATCCGG
>JAKOSR010000170.1 GCA_029777225.1 Chloroflexota bacterium | reverse complement strand
CGTTGGTCCGGCTGCTCACCGTTATCCACATTGGTGAATTCAATGGCGATCGTGGAACCAATGTGCGTAGCCTTCATGTGCGCGCTGCCAAAAATGGAATTCAACGCCCTAAATCCCTGCCCAAACGGGGTCAAGTTGTTTCCCATATAACAGCCCAGGTACTCAAATTGGCCCGACCCTTCCTGCTGTTGAACCTTGATAAAAATGTTTTTGCCGTCCCCACCGAAGTTCAGCACCAAAGCGGCGTACTGCTCGGCTGTTCCCCGGGTTTCAATATCCATTTCAGCGGTATTGCCATCCCCAGGCGCGCCGTAATAGGTAGCAAGGCCATAATCACCGCAGATGGCGGCACTTGAGCTGATGGAACAATCCCCAGCCCTGACTGCCCAGGAACCGGTGAGTGGACCATCTTCCCGGTTGAAGTTGTCCAATATAAAGGCTTCCGCGGCCACGGCGTTTGGTTTTCCTGCTTCCGATCCAAGCAATTTCGCGTTGATTGATTCCAGCTCTTCCCCAAAACTCAGCACTGGAGCGGTGCCTGTAATGCGGTCCACTGGCTGTTTTTCGCTGGCAAGACCAGTTGACGGGTTGCTGAGAGAGACGGATTTGGCAGCTGCCCTCTGGTCAAATACGCCAAAACCGGAGGCTGCAAGCAATAGTGCGAGCGCAAGTAGTATTGAGACAATATTTTGGTGTTTCATTTCTTCTCCGTTATTCTGAACTGAATTTATATCCGTAGCGTCATGATTGACGGACCGTCAACCATTCCCAACTTATGACATGAAACAAGCACAATAGGCAAAGGCAGCCACATGGCAGCGTGGTTGTCAAGTCAAATAGATTAGAAATACCAGATGCATTTTCCGTTCCAGGACCAGCATTTACGGTGCATTGCTGGCGAACGTTCGTTTAGAATCCGAATCCAACCCTCAAATAAAATGGACTATGGGCAATTCGGCAGGCAGCGACTGACCAGGTCAAATTGGGCTTTCAACGCATCCATGCTGTTACTGGCGGATTCTGCCGCCAAAGTGGCCGGCTCAAAACCCCACGAAGCCGAAAGCGCAGCCGTATAATAGATGGATTCCAAGTAATCCACGTAATACTGTTTTGCCGTTTCGAGGCAGGCCGGCACTGCCAACGCGTCAGCCTGCCTTCTCACCAACATCAGGGAACTGAGATGCTTGGATGAAATGTAGTTTTCCGCCAGGATGGTCATGGCTTTTTGATGGTTATGGTAAACAATTGCTTCAAAGCGGTTAAGGCTCGTTCGTGAGCAGGTTGTGGGGTCTGGCAACGGGAGCGGACGGACCTTGAAATACACCACCGCGGCCAGGGCAAGCACAACCACAATGATGAGGAGTTTTGTTTCGGAATACGGCGTCACCTTGGGGTCGTAAGGAAAAGGTGTTCCACACGTAGGGCAGTGTTTATCACCATTATCCGCGAGTAAACTGCATTCAGAGCATCGTTTCATCGTTTTCCACGCTTAAAGTCTTTAAATGCAATTATAGTGAACATTACTAAATTATTGTTGGAAAAAGACAGAAACCCTCTGACCTCGCCATTAATGGTTTCTCCCCTCGAGAGGAGGCTTGGTTAACGCAACGCCAATTTCTTAATTTGCCCCCTACCCTTTTCCCACAACGTTCCCAGCATAGGGGAATTGCCTATCCTCGCCACCTTCCGGGGGACCCTGAGCCAGAAGCCGTTAAATAAAAACATGAGCGCGCAGGGAAATCGACTGTCCCCGCCCCCTTCCGGGAGACCCGGAACCACAAGCCGTTAAATAAAAACATGAGCGCGCAGGGGAATCGACTGTCCCCGCCCCCTTCCGGGGGACCCGGAACCACAAGCCGTTGAAAAAAACATGAGCGCGCAGGGAAATCGACTGTCCCCGCCACCTTCCGGGGGACCCTGAGCCAGAAGCCGTTAAATAAAAACATGAGCGCGCAGGGAAATCGACTGTCCCCGCCCCCTTCCGGGGGACCCTGAACCACAAGCCGTTAAATAAAAACATGAGCGCGCAGGGGATCGAACCCTGAACCAATGGCTTAAAAGGCCACTGCTCTACCATTGAGCTACGCGCCCGCGAGAGGCTATTTTAGCACGCGCTCGCTGAGGCGTCAACACCAGACTTCCCAATACTACGCCGGCCTTCCAGCCCAAGCGATGATATCATTGCCAACAATAAGAAGAGAGGTGAACGATGACTCAAGCGAAAAAGAACCTTCCCTACGGATTATGGCCCTCCCCCATTACCGGCGCCATGATTGGCCAGGGCATTCGCCTGAATGATGCCCGCTGGTCGCCCGATGGCCACCACCTGGTGTGGTCCCAATCCCAATCCGGAAAAACAAGCTTGTGGGCTAAGGCTGGCCCCGAGGCTCCCTTCAATCTTTCCGGCGACCTGAACCCCGCTGGAGGCATTCTTTACGGCGGTGGGGAGTTCACGGCCGGCAAGGATGGCGTGGTATTCACCGAGCGCAACGGTCGCCTCTACTTTGCCCCCTTTGGCCCTGGCCGGCCCCGCCCTCTCACCCCCCAATTCGGTAGCAGTGCCGCCCCAGAGCTTTCCCCGGATGAAACGCGGGTGGTGTTCATTCACACTTACGAAGGTCGGGACGTGCTGGCTGCGGTCCCGCTAGATGGCCAAACCTGGCCCTGCATCCTGGCGCATGGCGCGGATTTTTACATGCAGCCTGCCTTCAGCCCCGATGGTCGCGCGCTGGCTTGGGTGGAATGGGACCATCCCAACATGCCCTGGGACGGCACGCGCGTGATGTTCGGTTTGTTTGACCCGCATGGCAGCGAATTAACCGAGGTCCACCAGTTGGATGGTGGCGCGAACATCTCAACTTTCCAGCCAAGCTTTTCACCCGACGGCACCCAACTAGCCTACCTCACCAACAAGGGTGAGTGGGACCAGCTGGTACGCTTTGATTTCACCACAGGTGCCAAAACCATCCTCGTGGATGGGCAGGCCCTTCTACCCCCTGCCTGGGCTCAGGGCATCCGCGCGATTGCCTGGGAGCGGGATGGCTCCGCTTTGTATTACCTCGTAAATAACCTGGGGACCATTCAACTTCGCCGGTTGGACCTGGCCACACGTGCCGACACCGCCGTCGAGACAGGTGCATTCACCAAGATTTCGCAACCCTCGGTTTCCAGTACGGGCGCGCTCTCCTTCCTGGCTGAATCCCCAAGCCTCCCCTCCCGCCTGGTGACGATCACGGATGGTCAGCGCACAACCGTCGCACGCAGCCAGTCGGACGCCTTCCATGCCGAAGACCTTCCCACCCCACGCCCATTCAGTTGGACTTCCTCTGACGGCATAGAGGTCCACGGCATTTACTACCCACCTGCGAACCGTAATTACCAGGCTGAGGGTTTGCCCCCAACAATTGTCCACATCCACGGTGGGCCTACGTCGCAGGTGATGCCTGGCTTCGACCTTGACGCCTCCTTTTTCACCAGCCGCGGTTATGCCTACTTCGCGGTCAACTACCGTGGCAGCACGGGCTACGGCCGGTCATACCGCGAGGCCTTACGTGGCCAGTGGGGTCCGCTAGACCTCATGGACACCCTCGAAGGCACCCAGGCCCTGGTTAACGCCGGTCTGGCTGACCCGAAAAAATTGGTTATCAAGGGCGGCAGTGCTGGCGGTTTCACGGTTCTAAACGCGCTCACGCATCATCCCGGTTTCTTCAAAGCCGGGCTCTGCTCCTATGGCGTCTCCAACCTTTTTACGCTTGAGCAGGAATCCAACAAGTTTGAGAGCCACTACAACACTTCGCTGGTTGGCACTCTGCCCGGGGCTGCCCAGCACTTCCAGGAATGGTCAGCCATTTTCCATGCCGACCAAATCCATGACCCTGTTGCCATCTTCCAGGGCACCGCGGATACCGTCGTCCTGATGGAACAGTCCGAGAGCATTGTGAACCTGCTCAAGGCCAACCATGTACCCCACATCTATCGCCTGTACGAAGGGGAAGGGCACGGCTTCCGTAAAGCAGAAACCCTGCTGGACTTCTATCAAAGCATGGATGATTTTCTAAAGCAATACGTGATTTACGCCGTCTGATCCCCGGAGGACCCCAACCCATGACCATTACCGACACAACTATTACAACATCAGACCACCTGGAACTCTTCCTGCGCGTATGGGGGGAGCCATCCACCAGCAAGGCCATCGTTGTCCTCGTCCACGGTATCGGCGAACATTGCCAACGCTATAACCACGTTGCCGAAAAGATGAACGCGCGTGAGCTCTGCATGGTCGGGTTTGACCAGCGCGGTTGCGGCCTCTCCCAGGGGCGCCGGGGTGTTATCAATTCCGAAGAGCAACTCATGGCTGATATCGGCCAGGTGCTAGCCTACGCAAATCGTCTCAACCCCGATATCCCCATTTTTCTGTATGGTCACAGCATGGGAGCCCTCGAAGTGTTAACCTTCACCGAAAAGTACAAGCCCATGCTCAAGGGTGTGATTGCCACCAGCCCGCCCCTGGATACGTCCACACTTTCCACGGTCCAGAAGTTGCTTATTAAAGCCCTCAAGCCCATTTTTCCGCACCTGGTGGTGCCCAGCAACCTGTATGTGGATGGTCTGTCCCGTGATAAAAACGTGGTCCGTGCCTACCGCGAGGACGAACTTGTGCATGACAAGGCCAGCGTCTTGTTGGGAGCGTTTTTACAGGATGCGCCCGCTTACGTGCTTGAGCACGCAGATATGTGGCAGCTTCCCCTTTACCTGGCTCATGGCACATCCGACTCGATTGCCAAGGTTGCAGGCTCAGATGTCCTGGCAGAGCGTGTCAAAACGCAGGATTTCACTTACCAGCGTTGGGAAGGTCTATACCACGAGACCCACAACGAACCTGAGAAGGATGTGGTCATCGCCAGCATGCTGGATTGGATCATCGCTCACAACTAAAAACACCCTGTCGGGTCAAGCCCCAATAGGCTTGAGTAAACAGCCCCAGGTTGCTAAGCACCCCCGTAGGAGCCCCAACAGGGACCGCGCATGGGGCACATGAAGCAAGGCCCATCCCGCTGGGACCTGCCAGTCCTGTGGATTTTTTCCATTTTTTCAGCAGCGACGCTAATTCTTTCCAGCGCGGACGGCCAGTCCAGCCCATCGATATTCACCTTGGTGCGCTGAAAGGCGGGTTTGCGGATTCGGCCCAGGTTGTTTACCCAACGATAATGGTCGTAATAAAACTCACAAGGCAGGCTGCTGAGTTGCTCGCGGATGAACTCCGCGTAGATAGCCATCTGCAGTTCATCATAGGGGTAAAAATCACGCCCGGTCTTGTGGTCCACCAGGATGACGCGACCGTCATGCTGTAAAACCAGGTCAATCACCCCCACACACGCAGGCAATCCCGGCGCAAGCCGCATCACGAAAGGCAGTTCAACCGCGAGCACCTGGCAATGGTCCCAACTATTCGCGAAATGCACGCTCAACGCGATTTCTAACTGTCGTTGCGAAGTTGACTCCCCCTCCTCGCAAAGGTATTCCAAAGCCCTATCGCGGGCATAATCGATGCCCCCTGCTCGGGAGATGTAGTAGGTCGCGATGGCTTGGTGCAGGCGTTTGCCCTTGGTGAAGTACTCCGGCATGGGAAACGGTTCAAGGTGGAGCACATGCTCCAGGTAATAACGCCGCTCACAGAACTCCACCGAAGTGACCTGGCTGTAGCTCAGGTGCGGGACGCGTTCCTGCCGCAAGGATGCCACAAATCGCTCTGAATCGCCCTCCGAGCGCTCCAACAATGTTTGTATCTTCAGATAATCTGCCTGGCAGTCCATCTTATCGGTCAACTATCTCATCGTTTTCGAAAAGCACTTGCTTGCTTTCCTTCGTCATCCTAGCCCCTGCTAGGTCTCAGCATTTCCAATCCTTTATGCCTGGGTTGGGCTCGTCCGCAACCGCGATGGCTTTCAAGGCCTCCAGCATCCGCGCGCATTCTTCTGCCGCCCTTGCTTCCAACAGGTTCCTGGGGGCGTCGCTCCCCAACGTGTCATAAGCGACCGCCAACGCCCCATACAAAGGCAACCCAACACAATGTCGGGCGGAATGAATGGCCGACGCGCTCTGCCCTACAGACCGCGCCGCGGCCTGGGCGGCTGGGAAGCTCTCCGCCTCCCGGGCGGCTGCGTGACATGCCAAAATAGCGGTCTTGGCCTGGGGCAACTTGATTTTGCCGTCCAGCCATTGCCTGGCCGCTTCCAGGGCCAATTGGGGCCGGCTGTCCCCGGGGAATGCTTCCGACCAAATCGGCAGCATCACTTTTTCACTGTAATCCACCGCCCAATGCGCCAGGGTCACTTTGCTCTGTGTTTCAACCAGCCTGATGAGGGGTTGCAAATAGGGCACGTCCCAATCGCTCAACATTTTTCTTGGCTTTCCCATTTTCCTCGCTCCACTATGTCTTAATTGAAGCATAACTCAAAAGAAGGATATCAAGCTCCTGTATCAAACCTTCTACTGGAAGATCCTCCAGCGGCATGTTTTACCTCTTTCCCCACCCAGTCACCCCGAGCATGGCCCTTAAATAAAAACAGCGGAGAGGGCGGGATTCGAACCCGCGACAGGTCATCCCTGTACTCGCTTTCCAAGCGAGCGCACTAGGCCAGCTATGCGACCTCTCCGTGGTGAGTGCGTATTATAACAGAATTTGTTTTCACAACAGGGCATTTTTTGCGCCCGAATTGGCTCCTTTTTGCCCCCCTTTTTCAATCCCAACTTCGCTTTCATCCTCAGCACTGTTGCCTTAATCCCCATCCCTCCAGGCAGCCCGTCGCCTTATTTGATCTATGTTCCGCAGATTATCTATGGGTTCCCACTGGCGGTTTGTCTATAATAATCTTATCCATCGCCACACAGGCGAGATGGAAAGGAGCAACATGGAAGACAAGAAGAAAAAGAAAGTGCCGTTTCTGCTGTGGCCATTCTGGCTGATTTGGAAGCTGGTCGCTATCATCCTGGAACTTACCGGCCGTTTGCTGGGAGCCATCCTGGGGATGGTGGTCATCATCCTGGGAATCGTCCTGTGTGCCACGGTAATTGGCGCAATCCTGGGCATTCCGCTCATCATCCTGGGCTTTATGCTCATGATTCGCTCAATTTTTTAACCAAACGCGGGCGGCCAAAACCGCCCGCTGTTTCCACCACCCAAGTGCTGGCCTATGAATGGGCCAGCCTTTGCTTTAATGCACTGAGCGCGTCCACCGGTGTTGGGTCCACGCCGTAATTGAGCGCAAGGTAATATGAGACGTAATCTCCCATCTGCAGCAGGCTCCACATTTGCGCCAGGCGCGACATACCACTGGCCCAAACCGAATCCGTGCCGATGCCCGCCTGCAGGAAGTACTCCATGCTGGCCTGCAACCGCAACGCGTTGCGCGGATGGTCAAGTTTGGAGCGCAGGAAGATGGCCGAAGTGCGTTCAAACAGGGACTCAGGGAAGACCAGCCCCGCCAGCGTGTTGTGATTCATCTCGGGCAAGCCCTCAAAGCAGGCCCAGGCCTTGGCCAGCTCATTAATCTGTGTCTTCCAGCGCCGCGCGATGACCTCCAGCTCGCCTGCCGCGAAGACGGCGATATTCCGGTCCATCAGTTGCCCGGCCAGGCGCTTGGCTGGGTTGGTGGCCGGCCCGGATTCCATCCCAACCGCGTCCCTGCGCTCGCGCATCACAGACACCGCATCGGCGATGTCCTCATCCAGCAATCCCACCAAGGAAAGCCGGTCCAGCAATGCCAGCAGCAACCCAAATGAATACGGGATGGCCGTGCGGGGCTGACCCTCGTGCTCAAAAATCCAGCAATCCGTACCATGTTCTACCGCCAGGTCCCGCAGTTTTCCGCCCGTGGTCAGCGCCAAGAGCGAGCAGCCCCTTTCCAGCGCGGCTCTAAAGGCTTCCAACGTTTCCTCGGTATTGCCCGAATGGGACGAGCAGACCACCAGCACCTGCTCTCCTTCCGCCCAGGCAGGCAGGCCATAATCCCGCCGCGCGATGATGGGCACAGGGCAGCGGTCAGCCACGTAGCTTGCCAGTAAATCACCTCCGATGGCAGACCCTCCCATCCCGCAAATGATAATCGCACCAGGCTGTGCCATGGCCTTCAGGGGCAGCTGGTGGCCCAACCACCAGGCTTTCTCAAGGTCATCCGGCAGGGCATCAATGTATCCAAGCATGTTTTCGGGGTCGAGTGTTTGATAAGCTTCAGTCATAATTTCCTGCTTTCGTTAGTTTCAGGGTGTCGGGGTGAACGCTTTCACCACCTGTATCTTTACCCAGAAGGGGCCATCGCCGTTGCGTCCGAGGCCAAAATACTCACCATCTGCGCTGAGCAGCATCCAATTGCTTTGGTATTGTCCAGTGTCATTTGGGGCGGTAAAGTTGACACTCAGGTCAATCGCGTCCCCAGGTTTCACATCCACGCTCAGGTATTGCTCCTGGTGCGCGTTCATGGAATTGCCCGAGAAGAAAATCAGCTTGTAAAGCCGGTTCCATGTGCATGTACCCGCGTTCACCAGCCGCCAGGTCTTCGTGAACGCCTGGCCAGGCAACACCGCGGTACCGTCCGGGATGGTGAGGTCAAAGGGCGTTCCCGTTCCCACCCGGTTGCAGGCGCCCTGGGGCGTCTCGGTGGGTTGCGGGGTCGCCGACCGCGCGATGGTGGGAATAAGCGTGGGCGGGGCCGGCGTTGCTGGAATTTCCGGCGTCAATGTGTCCACGGGTTTCGCCGCGAGCGTCTGCAGCGCGGAGAGGGTCACCTGCGCCACCGAGGTCTGCCGCAAAGCCTCCACGTCCAGCGTCGGCACCAGCGGGGTGGCAGCAGGCTTGGGCCTGGCACACCCTGCCAGCGCGACCAGGCAGGCGCAAACCACAATAAGCTTGGCAGCCACTCCGTCACGTTTCATGCTCAAATTGTAACCCAAAGCCAGCCCCAGCGGACGCTCCCTGGCCTTCCCAACCCCCGGCGTGTTGCCGGCACGGCCCATTTTTGCCCCGTCCCCAACCCGTGCCATCACATCCAACCTCTCAGCCTTGCGGATTGCTTGGGAGCAGAGTATAGTATTTTCTATTACCTTAGCCATCATGACTATGCGGAGACAGCTTAATGATCGCCGAAACAAACCCGTTGCCAGAAAAAAGATTCAATGACGCCTGGCTGGATAAGCCCATCACCCGTTGGTGGTCCAGCTTCACCGTTGAAAAACTGCTGATTGTGCTTATCATCGTCCTGGCGCTGGTGACACGCCTTTATGACCTCGGTGCCCGGACCATGTCCCATGACGAAATCAACCACGTGGTCCCCTCCTACACCATTGAAAACTACGTCTACGACCCCGTCACGCACGGACCTTTCCAGTTTCACGCCCTGGCCCTCTCCTATTTCCTTTTTGGCGACTCCGACTTTTCCGCGCGCGTTCCAGCAGCAACATTTGGCATCGCGGTTGTCCTCTTCACGCTGTTCGCGTGGCGGCGTTACCTGGGAAGGCTGGGTTCGCTCATCGCGGCTTTGCTTTTCACCATTTCGCCCTATATCCTCTTCTACAGCCGCTACACCCGCAATGAAATCTTTATCGTCTTTTGGGGGCTGGTCATGCTCTGGCTGTTCTTGCGTTACCTGGAGGACGGCAAAACCAAGTGGTTGCTTTGGCTAACCTTTATCACCGCGATGCACTACGCCGACAAGGCGACTTCCTTCATTTTTAGCGCGGAAGCCCTCATCTTCCTGGCCCTGCTCTTCCTCGTCGAGATGAACCACGGGCGCTGGAAAACTGACCGCGCGGCCTTCCAATTCCGCCTGCTCACGCTGGCCACCATCCTCGCGCTGGTGCTCACCATGGGGGTTTACGCACTTACCAAGACCCCGGCCGTGGCAGCCACCCCGTTGGAACCCACCCAGGCGACTGTTACAGCTGGCATGGTCATCAATTCCAAGCTGCCGCTCCTGGCTGCGGCCGGTCTGGCGCTGGCACTGGCCGTTTCGGTCATCCTCACGCTCATTCGCGGTTTGGGCTGGGAGCAAATCCGCCACAGCCGCAGTTTTGACCTCGTGGTGCTGCAGTTGGTCCTCATCCTGCCCCTCCTTACGGCCCTGCCTATCCGCATCCTGGGTTTTGACCCGCAGGATTACTCGCAAGCCGGGATAATGCGCTCGGGCGCTGTGTTTGTCATCCTGCTGTTACTTTCGCTCTTCCTGGGCCTCTTGTGGAACAAAAAAGTATTCCCAAAAAGCATGACCATTTTTTGGAGTATTTTCATCATCCTCTACACCACCTTTTTCACGCATGGAGAAGGTTTCTTCAAAGGCCTGGTCGGAGCCCTGGGTTATTGGCTCAGCCAGCAGGCGGTAGAACGTGGCACGCAGCCGCTTTACTACTATGCCCTGGTGCAAATCCCCATCTATGAATTCCTGCCCGCGCTTGGCACGCTGCTCGCCTTGGTCATTGGTGCCTCCCGCCACTTGTTCACCGCCAGCGTTGATCATCCCTTTGTTTCCCCGTTCAAAACCAGCCAAAGGCCTGTTTTGGAGGAAAACGCGAAAGTGGAAACCATGCTTTCACGACCGGAGGATGCTCTCGCGCCCGCTCCCGCGCCGGAACCATCCAGTTGGGACGCAGACCTGGACTTGGACCCCGACGCCTCTACCCCTCAAGCAATGGATGAAGCAGTCCCGGCGCCCTATATTCCCTGGCTCGCGCGGATTTTCCGCGACCCGCCAGAAGACACCGGCAAAGCTGCCAGCCTACCGACGCTCGTTTTATTGCTGTTTTGGTCTCTCATCAGCCTGTTGGCTTTCTCCCTCGCTGGTGAGCGCATGCCCTGGCTGACCACCCACATCACCATGCCGATGATTCTTTGTACCGGCTGGGCCGTTGGCTACGTCGTAGAATCGGTCAACTGGGCTTCGCTGCGCCGTCAAAAAGCCTTCCTCACCCTCATCCTGGCTTTTGTCCTGCTCATCTCCATGAGCAAATTGGCCGGCTCCCTCCTCGGTAACAACCCGCCATTCCAGGGCAAGGACCTGGTGCATTTGCAGGGCACAAGCACCTTCCTGCTCGCGACCGTTGGTGTGCTCGCGAGTGGTGTCTCACTCTTCTTCGTGTTCAAGCAGTGGACGCGCGATCTCTCGCGCCTCGTGCTGCTCACCGCGTTTGCCATCATGGCTGTCTTCACGTTCCGCGCCGCTTACCGGGCCGCCTACATCAATTATGACAACGCCAAGGAATTCCTGGTCTACGCCCATTCCACCCGCGATATGAAGGATGTGCTGGAGCAGGTCGAAACCATTTCCAAGCGCCTATATGGCGACAAATCCATCAAGTTTGCCTACGACCGCAATGTGCGCTATCCATTCTGGTGGTATGGCCGCGATTTCCCTAATCGCTACGACTTTGACGCCAACATCACCAAGTCGCTCAAGGATTACCCCATCATCCTGGTAGGCGCCGAGCTGACAGATAAAATCAAGCCAGTCGTCGGGGAGGATTACTACGCCTTCGATTACAAACGTATGTGGTGGCCCAACGAGGATATCTACCGCAACTGGTCCATCAGCAAGGTCCTCGCGGACTTGAAAGACCCGGCCAAGCGCGCTGGGCTCTGGCAGCTTTGGTTCAACAGGGATTACACCCAGTACGCCCTCGCCTACAACAACCCCTCGCTCACCCTGGCAACCTGGTCGCCATCGGACACGATGAAGATGTACATCCGCAAGGACATCGCCGCGCAAGTCTGGGAATTTGGCCTCAGCCCCACCCCCGTTGAGCCGAAGACGGACCCTTACGCCGCGAATACCATCACCCTCGATCCAGGGCGGGTCATCAGCGTGGCCGGTGAATCAACTTTTGCCGCCCCGCGCGACGTGGCCGTGGCACCCAATGGCAGCCTGTACGTGGCTGACTCGCGCAACCATCGCATTGTCCACCTGGATTCCACCGGCCTGTTCCTCAACGCCTGGGGCAGCTACGCCAACGCCGCGGAAGGCCTGGCGCCGGAAGGCACCTTTAATGAGCCCTGGGGCGTGGCGGTCGGTCCGGATGGGAATGTGTATGTCGCGGACACCTGGAACCACCGTATCCAGGTCTTCACCGCGGATGGCCAGTTCGTGCGCATGTGGAGCAGCTTTGTGGTGGATGGCCTGGTCGACGTCTTCTGGGGTCCGCGTGGTATCGCTGTGGATGGCCAGGGTCGCGTTTTCGTCACCGATACCGGCAAACAGCGCGTGGTGGTTTTTGACTCGCAGGGTAATTACCTCTCCCAATTTGGGGGCATCGGCATGGAAGTAGGCAAGCTCGACGAACCGGTTGGAATCGAGGTGAGCGCGGAGGGCCTGGTTTACGTGGCTGACACCTGGAATAATCGTGTCCAGGTCTTCATGGCGGATGGGGGCGGTGTGAATTACTTTAGCGTTGCCTCCTGGGATGTGGATGCCTGGACCTCTGATTCCCTGGATAACAAACCCTTCCTCGCGCTAGCGCAAGACGGGGATGTGTATATCACCGACCCGGACGCCGGCCGGATTATCCGCTTTGATTCCACCGGCGTCTTCAAACAACTTTGGGGTGGATACGACAATACCTACATGATGGGCATTATCAGTGGAATTGCGACCACGGCTGAGGGGAACGTGTGGGTATCCGACGCGCTCAGCAACACGCTGCTGGAGTTCACCCCACCGGAAGTGCCCTAAGCCGGTCGTCTTTGTCAAACAGCCCTCATCACGAGGGCTGTTTTTTTTGTTTAGGAGGAAAGCGACTGGATTAAGTCTTGGTGCGCTTGCAGCAGCAGGTTCGTGTCCATTTTTTCAACCTCGCGGTCATAAGTCAGGTACCCGTTGATTTCGGTTTCCACGTCCGTCGTTTGGGTGTAAATAGCGGCAGCCAGCCCCTGACGGATAAGCGGCTTCACCTGTTCGGTCAAGAGAGCCAGGTAAGCCCGGGTCAATTCCGCCGGTGTATCGAAAAAGCGATACCCAAACTTCTTATTCTCATCCCAAACATGGCCAGCAATCTTGAGGCTGTACCCGCCAAATTCCGATAGCGCGAACAGGCGGTGGTCCAACCTGGGCGCTTTGAGCCGGCTGAAATAGATATGCTGGCTGTTGAAATCCCCGCCCCCCTGGTCAAACCAGCCTGAAGCGTGGTCCACCAGGCGTGTCGGGTCCAGCGCGCGCACCATGCTGGCTATCCGCATCGCGTCGAATTGCCCCCAACTCTCATTGAAAGGCACCCAGGCAGCCACGGAGGGAGCGCTGTAAAGGCAAGCCACCATCTCCCGCAGTTCCGCTTCAAAGGCAGTTCGGTTTGCCGCGTTTTCCCGCCCAAAGCGCTTGTAGCCCTGGCGGTCATCGCGTCTGAAGGCAGTGGTAAACCCATTCAGGGCCACGCTGGCAGCGCTCACGCGTCCACCGTTGGGGAAATCCTGCCAGACAATCAGCCCCAATCGGTCACAAGTCGCGTACCAGCGGGCCGGCTCCACCTTGACGTGCTTACGGACCATGTTGCAACCAATCCGCTTGGCATATTCCAGGTCATACAGCATGGCGGCTTCGCTGGGTGGTGTATACAGTCCATCCGGGTAGTACCCCTGGTCCAGTGGGCCAAACAGGAACAATGGCTGCCCGTTAAGCGTGAACCGCCAAAATCCATCCACGTCGCGCTTCCGGCTGTAATCGCGCATGGCAAAGTAGCTTTCCACCTGGTCCAGCACTTTACCGGCGCGTTTCAGGCGCAACCTCAGGTCATAAAGCGTCGGATGGTCAGGGTGCCACGCCCGCGCGTCAGGGATGCCCAGCACCAGGTCCTGACCGACCGCGCCCTCCGCCTCTGCCACCACCTGCCCGTCCAGCCTGGCTTCCGCTTCCACAACCAGCCCGTCCAGCCCACCCTCCGTAGCCACGTCCGCGTTGATGGTCAGCGTTCCTCCAGCCAGCGCAGGCGTTAATCGTACTGACCGCAGGTATTCCAACGGCATAAGTTCCAGCCACACCGTCTGCCAAATGCCCGAAACCGGCGTGTACCAAATGCCACCCGGCCTCAGGGTCTGCTTCCCCCGCTGGTCCGAAGTACTGTCGCTCGCGTCCTGCACGGCCAGCACAATTTCATTTTCCGCTTTATCGAGCGCGTTTGTGATGTCAAAGCTGAAGGGCAGGTATCCGCCGTGATGTTCGCCGATTAAATCTCCATTCAGCCAGACCTGGCAGTCGTGGTCCACCGCGCCAAAATGCAACAGCAAGCGCTCCCCTGCCCCCGCTTCAACCGTGAACTTCCGCTGGTACCAGAGCCTCTCTCCCGGCTGCAGCACCCGCCCCACCCCACTCAGGGCGGACTCAGGCGCGTAAGGCACGCGGATGCGTCCCTGCCACGTGGCAGGCTGCCCGGCCTCTGCTGGCAGGATGGCGAATTTCCACCATCCATTCAGGTTTTGCCAGTTCTCACGGACCAGCTGAGGCCGCGGGTACTCCGGCAGGGGTATGGGTTCGTCCACCTGCCAGCGGGTGCTCAACCTCACCGGTTTTGCTTTCGGGGCTCCCTCGGCTTCCATCCTGTTCACGCAGCTTCCGTGGCCTGGAAACGGCCCAGCCTGGACCGGTTCCGGAAAAACAGCACGGGCACGATGGCCAGCAAGCCCAGCGCCGCGCCAACCTGGAAAATGATGGGCACAGGCACAAAACCACTCACGCCTTCCAACACAGCCGGCACCCCATAGCGCTGGATAAGCGCTGAACCGATGGCCGGGCCGATGAGCATGGGTAGTGCCACCCAGAAAATCATGCGGATGCCCAAAAAGCGCCCACGGCTTTCAGCTGGCAACAAATCCTTAAGCCAGGCCGTCAACGCGATGCCACCGGCCATGTTGAAAGCCTGCCAGACCAACCCGCACAGTGCCAGCAAAGGTACCGTTCTGACCAGCGAGAAAGTGAAACACCCCAGGCACGATAGCACGATGGAAAGCGCCAGCAATGCCCTGCGGGACCAGCGGTCGGCCAATGCCCCAATTGGCAGTGAAAGAAGCGCGCTGCCAATGATGACAGCCCCGCCGATGAGGCTGTATTCGCTTTTACTCACCCCAATGTAATGGTTTATGTAAACAATCATGTACGGAAAGGCCACCTGGAAGCCAATGCCCATAAGCATGCTAACCAGCAGCAAAATGAACAGCGTGGGGTTGCCCCGCACTGTGCTCCAGCTGAACAGGGACCGAATCTCAGACCAGTAGGGCTTTCGGTCGACCTCATCCGCAGGCGCGGCAGGCTCCCGCAGTTGGCTGCCGGCCAGGAAGCCGGCCAGCATCACCAGACCACCCAACGCGTAGAAGAAAACAAAATAACCCACCTGCTCGATCAGCACACCAGCGGCCACAATGGAAATCAGCTGG
>JAKOSR010000169.1 GCA_029777225.1 Chloroflexota bacterium | reverse complement strand
CGCGACCGGGTCTTCAATCAGCGCGTGCGTGCCAACCAATAGCTTGACGTAGCCCGAGGCCAGCCCATCCAGGACTTCCTGCCTCTCCGCCGCGGAGCTGTCTCCGGTCAATAGGCGCACCTGTCCATCTACCAACAGGGGCGCGTGCCCATTCCCATCACGGCAAAGCAAACGCCGGATGGTATTGTAGTGCTGGTCAGCCAGGATGCCGGTGGGGGCCATGAGGGCAGCCTGTGCTCCCGCCTGGATAACCATCGCCATCCCAATTACGGCGACCACGGTCTTCCCGGACCCCACGTCTCCTTGTAGCAGCCGGTTCATGGGATGTGGGCTGCCCACATCCTGCCGGATGTGCTCCAGGGCCGCGTATTGGGCATTGGTCAGCGCGTAAGGCAAAGCCTGGATGCGTTCTTCCATCCATGCATCCGTCACCGGGTAAGCCGTGCCTTCCAACTGCTGCCACTGGCGCTTTTGGCGCAACACACCCAGCTGCAACAGAAAGATTTCATCAAACGCGAACCTCTTTTGAGCAGCGGAAAGGGCTTCCTGGGT
Source organism: Chloroflexota bacterium (assembly GCA_029777225.1). Lineage (GTDB taxonomy): Bacteria > Chloroflexota > Anaerolineae > Anaerolineales > Anaerolineaceae > Mesolinea. The sequence continues at coordinate 4,673 of JAKOSR010000169.1, read as the reverse complement.
TTCAGGAAAATGGATTTGCCTGAGCGCTTCCGCCAAGCCCATCACATCGGCCCGATCGGCGATAGCCTCAGGCAGAAAGTCAGGGACGCGGTCCGCCCAGTATTGGACGGTGTTGAATTGCGTGCGCCTCACCCAGCGTTGGGTTATCAGGGCAGTCAGCGGGTAAACCGGGACGATGCGGTTGGTATGCAGTTGCTGCTGGTCCACCGGTTCATAGTCCGGATGGTAAATCACCGGCCGGCCAAGATAGCTCTCCACGCGCCCTGAAATGGAGATGAACATGCCCTTGCGCAGGTATCGCAGCTGGAAGTCCTGGTTGAACCACAAAAGACGCAAGGTGCCCGTGGTGTCCGAAACCACGGCTTCCACGATGGACCGTCCGCGCTTCGTCGGGTATTTCGTGAAATCCAGCACGCTGGCAATCACGGTCACTTCTTCGCCATACTTCAACTGGCTGATGGTTTTTAGCTTGGAATAATCGTCGTAACGCCTTGGAAACAGGTAGAGCAAGTCCTTGATGGTTTTCACTCCCAGACGTGAAAGGTGCACTGCTTGCTTCTCCCCCACGCCACGGATGACCGAAACAGGTGCTTCCAGCCCGGCTGCCTCATCCAACTTAGGTTTTTTGGCTACTTCTTTGAGCCGCGTGTTGACCTTGGAACGGGTCGCCACGGCCTTATTTTTTTTGCTGGGCTTGTCTGCCGTATTGTCCTTCGTAGACGAGCTTGCTTTCTTCGTCTCCGGGATTTCTTTATGTGTCAAACTACCTTTTGCTTGCGCTTTTTCCGGACCAGCTTCACCTCCATCAAGCGCCTCGGGAAATGAGCGCGCGTTCGGGAGTTTTACTAACTCACTCATTTTGATGAGCGCGTCCCTGCGTTCCACAGCCGGCATGCCCTGGTATTGCCGCAACAGCCTGGTGACCGTAGGAATGATGCTTTCTTCAATCCCGGCTTCGCGCGCTTCCGCTGGCCAGCTTTCAGCCAGGCGTTGCAGCCCGCCTAACACCGCGCGGTTGGCGTATCCCTGGCTGGCTTCCAGGCGAAAGAATTTTTGAAGTTTTTCAGTAATCGTTGGCATATCTTGTCAGTGATTTCAATTCCAAGTGTTGTGTTTAATGATACCCGAAACATCTGCGTGCGGGCACCGCGCGCACGGGGAAGCGTTTTTCGCCGCAAAAAACCGCTCCCTTTAATGTCTCCCTATATGGCTACGCGCAGAACAAGAAAATATTAAAATGTTACGCGATGAATTTGCCCTTGCACTGAAAAACAAAAAAGCGGGCGAACCCGCTTCCTTGAATTGAATAATCCTGGCCAAGCTGCTATTCAAAAGCGATAATTAACTGGTAATGTGGCTGCCCGCCATCGTGAACTTCAATTTCATGCGCGGGGTAATCTTTCCGAACCTGGTCCACCAGCGTGTTAACGCGGGTTTGGGTCATGCCTTCGCCGTAGAACAGGGTGATTCGTTCAAATTCGCCCATGTCAACTTTGCCAAACAAGGCCTTGAGTGCCTCCTCCACGCTGGACGCGGAGATGGTCAGCTTCCCATCATACAAGCCGATGACCTCGCCTTTTTCAACCTGCACACCCTCAATTTCGACCGTGCGTGTGGCGACAGTGATTTCACCGGTGTGCACTTCGGTGATGGCTTCATTCATCGCTTCTTCGTTTTCTTCCAGCGTGCCATCTGGCACCAGCCTGAGCATTGCGGCGAAGCCTTGTGGCGCGTTACGCGTGGGGATGATGCCGATTTGTTTTACGCTAACCTTCGCGGCGTTTTGGGCGGCCAGGATGATGTTCTTATTATTCGGCAGGATGATGATGCGGTCGGTTGGCAGGTTTTCGAAGGCTGCCACCAGCTCCTTGACGCTGGGATTCATGGTCTGGCCACCCTCAACAATGGCTGCTGCCCCCAGGCTGGCGAAAATCTTGGAAAGCCCAACTCCGGGTGAAACAGCCACCACCCCAATCTCACCGGCATTGATGGGCGCGCATTTCACCGGTTCCTCTTCCGCCTGGCGCTGATTCATCTGGTCCTGCAGGTTTTCCATCATGATTTTCTTGACCGTTCCCACGGCCTCGGTGTACGCGATGGGTTCATAGCGTTTGTCCAGCAGCGTGTGGATGTGCATCCGGTAAATCCCCTCGCCCTCACCCACCTGGATGCTTGTGCCAATTGTTTCCAAGCCTTCGTAGTAATCCTCAAGTCTGAATTCCGCCTTGGGGGCAAAGTCAATCACCACTTCATAATCCTGGCCTTCTTCAATGGTCTCCAGGGTGTTGGCCAGTTCCAGCTCTGATAAGGGTTTGACTTTCGCGGTGGTCACATCCAGCGGCTGCCCCTGGATAAGCCGTAGCATGCCCTCGAAAATGAAGAACAGGCCTGTACCGCCAGAATCCACCACGCCGGCCTGTTTCAAAATGGGCAGCAATTCCGGGGTGGTTTTCACGCTGGCATCGCCGGCTTCAACAATCGCGACCAGCAGTTCGCTCAATTTGGTCGTTTGTGTCGCTTCCACCTCTGCGGCACTGGTGATGTCCTTAATAACGGTCAAAATGGTGCCTTCAACCGGCCGTACCACGCCTTTATATGCGGTGTTACGCGCTTCCTGCAAGGCCCGCATGAAAAGGCCGTTATCCATGGTCTCGTAATGGTCCAAGGCCCTGGCAAACCCACGCCAGATTTGCGAAAGAATGACCCCGGAGTTTCCCCTGGCCCCCATCAGTGCACCTTGGGCAAACATGCGCGCCATTTCCCCAACGTTGCGGCTGGGTGTCTGGCTGGCTTCATTCAGCGCCGCCTGCATGGTAAGCACCATGTTTGTGCCTGTGTCGCCGTCGGGTACTGGGAAAACATTCAGGGAATTGACATACTGCTGGTTGGTCATTAGCCAGGTCAGGCCTGCTTCGAATAGAAGCATGAGACCTTCGCCATTGACCGGGGATTGAAGCAGCCGGTGTCGTTCATCCTCGCTTGGCAAGGTGATGGGTTTTGAATTCATGAGACTCCTGGGAATAAAGCCGGAATTAATCGGGATTGCTGATGCGTAAGCCTCGGACGTTGACATCCACGCGTTTGACCGGGATGCCAATGGTCTTTTCAACGTTGTACTTGACGCTCTCGGCTACGGAATCCGTGACTGTCCGTATGCGTAGGCCGTATTCAATGATTAGGTTCAAGCTGATGTTCACCCCATCAGCATCGGTCTCCACCTCAATCCCAAAATCCGCGTCTTTATTCACGAACCGTCCCACTGATTCGGCCAGGTTCGCAGGGGCCAAACTGATTACACCATAAGACTGCAGTGCGGAATGCCTGGCAACGGTTTTAATTGCTTGTGGAAGAATGTAAATCTTTCCTTGTGCATTCTCTTGTGTTGTCATCGAATTCTCTCTTCTTCCCTGCTAATTTGCTTGGTTGGCAATCTTGATTAGTTTCAGCAAATATGTTATCATAAACAACTGCGTGGGTTAAGGAAGTTGTACCCACAGGCTGGTATTATAACGCATGAAAGGATTTCAAGATGGCAAAGTGCGATCATTGTGGTAAGTCCACAACCTTCGGTCACAATCGCAGTCACTCACTCGTCGCCACGCGACGCGAGTTCCGCCCGAACCTGCAGCGGGTCACCGTGATGGAAAACGGCAAACCTGTTCGCAAAGTTCTCTGCGCGCGCTGCATCAAGACCCTGACCAAAGCCTACAATTAGGTTTTAAAACACGTACGCAATCAAAAAGTCGCGCTTCGCGGCTTTTTTGATTTTAACCAAGGGCCTCACGCAGGCTCGCCACACCCGCGCTAATCCCGCCCGGATGCCCAAAGATGGCCGTCCCAGCCACAAAATTCCTCGCACCAGCAGCAAAAAGCCGCGCGATGTTGTCCGCGTCCACCCCGCCATCCACCTGGATAATCGCCTCGCTGCCAATTTCATCCAGCAGCGCCGCGGTGTCCCGCAGTTTCTGCTCGCACGCTTCAATGAATTTTTGGCCGCCAAAACCCGGGTTGACCGACATGATTAACACCTGGTCAAACACGCCCGCCAGGTACTTCAGGGGCGTGATTGGTGTACCGGGGTTGAACGTGATTCCGGGCTTCACGCCCAGCTCACAGATGGTCTGTAGAACGCGGTGAATGTGTGGGCAGGTTTCATAATGCACCGTCAACACGTCCGCCCCAGCTTTGGCAAAGGCCTCCAGGTGCTTCTCCGGGTTGACCATCATCAGGTGAACATCGATCGGGAGCGTCGTGACCCTCCGGCAGGCGGCCACAACCCCTGGCCCGAAGGTCAGATTGGGCACAAAGCTGCCATCCATAACATCCACATGGATTACATCCGCTCCGGCCTCCTCGCATAGGCGCACATCTCTTTCCAGGTTGGCGAGGTCGGCGGATAGGATGGATGGGGCAATAATAGGTTTCATGGTTATTCTCATCATGGTTTTAAGGTGAGGTAAACATACAGCCAAAACGGGATTAATCCAAACAACGCCACAAATGCTGCCAATCCCAGGAACCAGGTCGTCCAGTCGATTTCCTGCCCTTCCTCTTCCTGGATTTCTTCTTCCTTTGTCACCACTTGCCCGGCCGTCTGCGGTTTACCGCCTGGTTCTGGCTCCAGGGCTTTGGCCGCGCTGGTCCCCACGGGTTGGGAGCCTGGCCCGGTGATT
>JAKOSR010000168.1 GCA_029777225.1 Chloroflexota bacterium | reverse complement strand
TGCTTACGAGATTTAATCAGTTGCCTGAGAAATTTTCAGGATGATATAGCAATTGACCACTGGAAAAGGCTTTTCGACACCCTAGATTAACCCACAACATACCTAAACATTTTCAACTACATACAACTCTCAAGGTGGTTTGTGATAATAGAGGTAAGAAAGAGGGCTCGGGCACGCCAAGGCGGGCTGCGCACTGCCGAGCCCCTACGAAGGCCAATTCCGCAACCGCCTTACAGTAAAGGAAAAACAACCCTCGGGTGGCGAATGGGCATGAACAAAAAGCGCCAGGTGATGGAGATGCACCTGGCGCTGATGGGTGACTTAGTCAGCCCTGGAAGGATCTGGGCCCCTCCGGGCGTCATTCCTTCTCGTACGGGATGCCTTCCGCCGCGGGCGCCTGCCCCTTGCCGATGAACCCGGCCAGCACCACCATGGTAATCAGGTAGGGGGCCATGGCCATGAATTGGGGCGGGATGGCGCTGCCAAGCAGTGACAGCTTGGAGCCGATCGCGTCAGCAAAGCCGAACAGCAGCCCGGCCCCCAGCGCGCCAATCGGGTTCCAATTGCCGAAAATCATCGCGGCCAGGCCGATGAAGCCCTTGCCCGCGGTCATACCCTCATCAAATCGCCCAACCGAGCCGAGCGTGAAAAACGCCCCGCCAATCCCGGCCACCAGGCCAGAGAGCAGGATGCCCATGTAGCGGGTCTTGATGACGTTGATACCCAGCGTGTCGGCGGCTTTGGGATGCTCGCCCACCGAGCGCAGGCGCAAGCCCCAACGCGTCTGGAAGAGGGCCACCTGCAGGATGATCAGGATGGCGAACATCAGGTACACGAACAGGTTGGTGTTGAACAGGATGGGCCCAACCAGCGGGATATTGGCCAGCAGCGGGATGGGCACACGGGTGAACATCGGCGGATTGTTGAGGTTCTGAATATGTTGCAGGAACTTCTGCGAAATGAACGAGGTCATGCCGGCCGCGAAAATGTTTATGACCGTGCCGGAGATAACCTGGTTTACCTTGTACTTGATGGACAGGACGCCATGGATGAGTGCCAGCAGGGCGGCGGAAAGGATGCCGGCGAGCAGCCCAACCCAGGCATTGCGCGCGAGGCTGCCAAAGATGGTGGCAACCATACAGGACATGAGCATCATGCCTTCGATGGCGATGTTGATGATGCCTGAGCGTTCAGCCAAAATGCCGGAGAAGGCGCCGAGGGTGATGGGCACCGCCAGCATCACCGCGCTGGAAAGCATGCCTGCCAGGTTCAATGATTTGCCGGCTGCCTGCCATACCAGGAAGCTGAAGATGACGAACAGGAAGCAAAGCCCCACCAGGGCGTTGGTCCAGCGGCCAAAGCTTTTAACCAGCTGGTAAACGCCAATCAGCAGGCACAGCCCGGCCAGGATGAACAGAGTCAGCTGGGAGGGCACAATCCAATCGCCCATCCTGCCGACTTCAATGCCACCTGGCGTCATGACAAATTGGGTTTTGACGTCCGCGGACACGTTCAGGGCGAAAACCAGCAAAATGAGCGCCGCGAGCAGGATTTCGATGATGCCAATAACCCGCTGGCGGGTGGGAGAGACCTCAAACACACGTTTGCGTTGGATGACCTGGGTTGAAGTTGTCATTTCACTTACCTCCCCAACCACTCAGGAAGACGGTTTCATCTTCCTTCTTGGGTTTTTTGATGTGATAGATGGCGCGGATGATGGCGGGAGCGGCCACAAACATCAGGATGATGGCCTGGATGACATCCACGATGTCAATCGGGATGGAAGACACCACCATCATACGGGTGGCCCCGTTGCGCAGCGTGCCAAAGAGCAACGAAGAAAGGACGATACCCACCGGGTGGTTGTTGCCAATCAGGGCCAGCGCGATGCTATCGTAACCATACCCGGAGGAGAGCCCCAGCGCCATGCTGCGGTTGACAGCCAGGATTTGGTTGGCTCCGGCCAGGCCGGCCAGCGCGCCGGATATCGACATGGCCACCAGGATGGATTTGGTGGTGCTGAGGCCAGCGTACTTGGCCGCGCGGGGGTTGGTGCCGACCGTACGGAGGTTGAGGCCCCAGGTGGTCTTGAAGAGCAAGTACCAGATCAACCAGGCGGTGGCCAGGGCGATGAAGAAGCCGAGGTGAAAGCGGATTGGGGACTGGAAGAACTGCGGGATTTCGGCGGTTTTTTGGATAAGCGGGCTGATGGGCATGCCACCGGAACCCGGCCTGGTCATGGGGCCTGAAAGCAGCCATTCGGTCAGCCGGAAGGCAATCCAGTTCATCATGATGGTGTTGATAACTTCATGCCCGCCTGTTTTGGCCTTCAGCAAGCCGGGAATGAAGCCCCACAACGCGCCGCCCGCGGCACCTGCCAGCAGGGCGAGGGGCATGTGGATGTAGGCCGGC
>JAKOSR010000167.1 GCA_029777225.1 Chloroflexota bacterium | reverse complement strand
GCGGCTTGTTAATCACCGCACGCAGGCGTTCCGTGGCCGCTTCCGGCGCGAAAGTAAAGCCACCAGAGGGTTTGAGGTCCTGTAACTGCTCCATCAAATCCACCGAAAATGAGGCGATGCGCAGCGAGGGGAGGCTCACAGCCACCCTGGTGTCATGAAAACGCTCATAAACAGCCTGGGTCAATTCCAGGATGCGTGTGTGGTCAGACGAGGAAAGCGAAAGCAGACCCACCTGTTCGTAACCGGTGGAAGCTAATCCTTTGGCAATGGCATCCGTGATTTCCTGGGATGAGCGCTCCCTCACCGGCCGGTTGACCATGCCCGCGTGGCAGAACCGGCAGCCACGAGTGCAACCACGCATGATTTCAATCGCAATCCTGTCGTGCACAATCTCCACGTTGGGGACGATGAAATCCGTAATGGGGGGCGGCAACACGGGCATAATCCGTTTCGTTACCCGCGATGGGACGCTTTCATCAATGGGGTTGACTAATTTGATTGTACCGTCTTGGTTGTATTCAATGCAATAAAGCGCAGGAACATACACCCCTTCTATCCGGCTGAGGCTTCGCAGCAGCTCATCCCGTCCCGCGCCGGTTGCCCGCCAGGCTTGGTGGGCGGCGACAACTTCCAGTATAACCTCTTCCCCTTCACCAATGACAAACGCGTCAATGAAGTTCGCCATGGGTTCCGGGTTGAAGCAGGCCTGACCGCCGGCGATGACCAGGGGATCTCGCGTGCCACGCTCGCGGGAGCGTGCCGGTATGCCTGAAAGGTCCAGGATGTTCAGAACGTTGGTGTAAATGGACTCGTACGGCAGGGTAAAGCCGACAATATCAAATTCACCCAGTGGTCGCTTGGTTTCCAACGAAAAGAGCGGGATGTGTTTCTCCCTCAGCTGCGCTTCCATGTCCACCCAGGGCGCGAAAGCCCGTTCAGCCAGCACGTCAGGCCGTTTGTTCAGGATGTCGTAGAGGATGGCGAGCCCAAGGTTTGGCACACCGAGGTCATAGATATCCGGGAAAACCAGGGCCACATGTGTTTCAACTGAATCCCAGTCCTTGGTAACCTGGTTGTGTTCCCCGCCCACATACCGGCCGGGCTTTTCCACGTGATAGAGAATTTTTTGAAGCTCTGTAGAGTTTATGTCGATTTGCGTCACGATAGGTAACTTTCCTTGCTAAAGTTGAGCAATTGTACCTGTAAAAAATGTTTGGTGATGATTTTTTCCACCTCAGCCAATTGCTGGTCCAGGATGGCCTGGCTGCCTGCCACAAGCACCAGGTCCAGGGTGGCAAACTGCCACGAGTCCTGCTGCGCGGATTCAATCAAGGAAATGTTCAGCTGTCTCATCTTGGTCATCAATGTCGCCAATACCGACCGTTTTTGCTTGAGGGAATGGCATTCAGGCAGGTGAAGCGAAATCTTGCAATACGCGAAGGGCATGAGGTGTTGTTGTCAGGACTTGGACGCGCGCACCGGATTATTCAGGCTGCCTATTCCATTGATATGGATGGAAACGACGTCCCCGGAAGCCAGCCGGCCCACCCCCGCCGGTGTGCCCGTGAGCAGGACGTCCCCTGGCATCAGCGTCATGATAGACGAAACATACATCAAAAGTTGTTCAACATCAAAAACCATATCCCGCGTGGAAGCCATCTGCCTGAGGCTGTTGTTGACATGGCAGGAAATCAAGGCGTCCGTTGGGTCAAACTCCGTTTCCACCCAGGGCCCCAACGGGCAGAAGGTGTCGAAACCTTTGGCGCGCGTCCATTGGGCATCCTTTTGCTGCAGGTCCCGCGCTGTCACGTCGTTGGCAATGGTGTAGCCAAAAATGGCGTCGCGAACGGTTTCCGGGGTGAGCCAGCGGCTGCGCTTGCCAACCACGACGGCCAACTCGGCCTCGTGTTCCACCCGTTCGGATTGCGGCGGAATCAGGATGACATCCCCGCTCGCGATAACCGCGGAGACTGGCTTAAAAAAGATGACAGGCACATCCGGCACAGCCGCGTTCATTTCCCGGGCGTGTTCAGAATAATTCCGTCCCACCGCTACGATTTTTGTGGGCAGGACGGGGGCAAGCAGGTGAACCTCTGTAAGCGAAAACTGAGGGTCAAACCGCCGAAATTCTCCGAATGGGTCGCCACCCAGAACACCAACTTTATCCTGGGAGACCCAGCCATATTGGGGGGGCGTAAGCTTGGTTTCAAATCGGATTATCTTCATGTTTTAGCGTATAATATAGCCTCTCGGGCGGATAGCTCAGTTGGTTAGAGCGCATCTTTTACACAGATGAGGTCGCAGGTTCGAGCCCTGTTCTGCCCATTTCCAGTTTAACTGTTCAGTTTGCGGCTGGCGCGTGCCAGTTTTTATAGCTCTTCAGACAGTAATTCGCTTTCTGCCTGCGTCCATAAATCCTCGGTAAATGGCATGCCTTCGGTGTCCACCTCATTATAGTCTCCCGCCCTGATCCCCCGTTGGCAATAAGACCGATATGTACAATGCAGGCATTTCCGTTCATCATTGGTTTGAAAGAACTGCTCCAGTGGGGTGGTGGTAATCTCCCTAATGAGGTTCTGGATTACCTGGCCATCCAACACGGCGCTCTGGGCGTCATATGGTAAAAAGATGGGGTTGCCAGGATCACGCGCTTCCCAGTAGGAGAGGGTTATCTTTCGCTCAAGGTTTTGCTCACCATCCGGCCATCGAGTAAGCCAGGCTACCAGCGGTAATACCTTGCTCTGCATCCTGGCATTCAGCCTGACCTTGATTTTCTCGCGGTCCAGGGGCACAGGCAGGAAGGATGTTTTCCAATCGTAAATAACGACCTCTTCTCCAGTCCAACGCAGCAGGTCGTACTTGGCGGTGAGCGCGTGCCCCGCCACGGAGGCGACGAGGGTAAATTCCGGCAGGCAGTGACCGGTTAAACCTTCGTGGAACTGCGCGAGGAAACCATCAAACCAACTATTTACGCGTTCATCAGGGTCGTTCTGCGCCACTTCCAGCAGCCTCTCCAGTTTCACCCCCAGGAAGTACTGGTGGATCAACAAGTGGAAACGAATGCCAGCCTGCCTGTCCGCTTCAAACCTTTTGGTATCGCTGGTGGTCTGGGCCGGCCACACCAGCTTCCTGACGTATCGTAACTGAAATTGGCGTTTGCAAGCCAGGTAAGATTCCAGGTTGCTCTGGTTGAAAGAGAAATCGGTTGGCAATGAAAGTGCCTCAGCCATCGGTTGCCTCCCAAAGGGTTTTGAGGGCCAACGCGGCGTCCGCGGTGCCTCTTTTACCCGAGTTCCACGTAATAGTGAGCGAGCGCTTCGCCCTCGTGATGCCCACATAGAGCAACCTTAGCCGCTCCCTGGCGATATCATTCCGGGCTTGCAGGTGTGGGAGGTAACCGGAATCGAGATTGTGCTCTTCACCTTTGATAATGTTTTTCAGTTCCCAGAGCATGTCAGCCTGGGGGTTCTGCCTGCCCTCCAGGAACCATGGCTCACCGCGATAATAATCGGAATCATCCCCGGATGGGAAGTCATAATCGTTCACGGAGCTCAGAAAAACCTTGTCCCATTCCAAGCCCTTGGACCGGTGGAATGTGGAGACGACCACCTTGCCAGGATACTGGTTTGGGTCAAAGCCAATTTCACTTTCCGACAAGGTCTGGAAAGCGCGCTCATTCCTCGCGATTTTCTTGATTTCTTCAAGCAGCAATTCAGCGCTCCAGTCCGGATGTGTGCGTTGCGTGTCACGAATCAACAAAGACACCTTGTGAACCGTGGCCAGTTCGAATGGGTCAAGGTTCATGTCCTGAACAATCAACAATATCAACTGGTCCATGGGCAGCCTGGAATAGTACAACCAGCTCTGAACAGCTTGTTTGAACCGGCCCAGGTCAGCAATTTCGTCGTCTTCTAATGTGGATTCCTGTAGAGTGAGCCAGTCGTTTCGTGCTTCAGGGTATAAGAAATCCTCAACCTTGTCACAACTGCTGATTAGCTTGGAAAGCCTCTCTACCTTGGCCCAGCACGCGGGGTCCTCTTTCTCGTGCCGGTGAAATACGGTGAAAACCTTGCCCAGCTTTGCCGCGTCCAAAGGTTGGAATATATACGAAAGCATGTGGGAGAGCGTTCCCGCGGAAAGTCGCGTCGATTCTGGTAATTTCATCAAAGCATCCACCACGTTGAGATGGTTTGCCCTGAATTCATCCGCCAGTTGCGCCACCCTCGAATTGCTGTATGCCAACACAGCCAGGGTGCGGTCTGGATGCTGTTCCAGGTATTCCTTTACCTTGGATGCCAGGTATTTTCCTTCCTGCTGCGGGTTCATTTTTTCCTGGACGAGCACCAGGGCGTCCGGCTCAGTCGGCGGATTGGCCTGGGGGTCGTCTGCCTTGGTTGGTTGGATGAGTGGTAGCGAGAGCGCGTCCCGCACCCACATATTGGGATGTGCCTCCTGGACCCAGGTGCTGAGCGTATTAGCAAGCTTAATAATGGGTTCACTCGAGCGACCGGATTCGGGTAGGTCGAGCGAGAGGACATCATCCATTGCCAGAAAACGCTTGAGTAGATTTGGGTTGGCCGTTGTGAAGCTTTCGAAAATTGCCTGGTTGGGGTCTCCAACCCTGACCCAATTGCCTTCATCGCCGGTGAGCAGGCTGAGGATTTCTTGCTGCAACTGGCTGGAATCCTGTGCCTCATCTTCCAGGATGATTGGCCAGCGGTAGCGCAACTGCAGCAGCAAGTCATTGTCATTCACAAGACATCGCATGGCCAGGCGGATGAGGTCATCAAAGTCCACCGCGCCGCGGTAATTGAGTGAAGCCTGGTAGTCGCGGTAGATTTGTTGACCAAACTCAATCAACTCGGATTGCTGTGGGTTGTTCCTAAGGACGGCTTCCATCTCCTCAACACCAAGTTGATTATCCTTGGCCGTTCGTATGTAGGCGATGGCCAAATCGTTCAACAAACCTGGCAGTCGCTTTTGCCTGTGTTCGGCAATTTTCTTTGCGCTGAGTGATGGATCGAAAAGCCCGGAAAACGCGTCCGGGTTCAAGGCCAGGTAGGAATTTACCAAATCGTTTCTAAGCACGATTCCTTCGGATTCATCCAATATGGTGTAACTCTCTGAGAGGCCGGCAATCTCAGGGCGCTCGTGCAGAATATCGTTTGCCAGCGCGTGCAGCGTCCGGACGCGATAGCCAATTCCTTCCAGCAAACCGGCCTCACCCAAAAACGTGGCAATCCTGGAGGCGAAATTGTCTGCTGCTGAATTGGAAAACGTGACCACGAGGATTTCCTGGTCAGGCTCAAGGTCTTTCTCCAGGATGAGCTTCGCGGCCAACTGCGAGAGAGTCCAGGTTTTGCCGGCACCAGGCACAGCGGATATGCCCATTTTCCCGCTTTTATATCGCAGCACTTCCTGTTGCGAAGCACGCAAAGTCGGCTTATCCATGCGGTATCCCTCGCAAGGCCTGGCGGTAGAGCGTCTGGATGTTGTTCATTAACAGGCCGCGTTCTTCCTTGCCGGATTCATCGAAAGTGCTCAATCCTGTATACACCCGCTTGCGGCAACGGGTCAATAACCCCTGCACAGTGGTTGAGAGGTTCTTCCTGGCCAGGTCCAACTCCTCGTTATAGGTCCACTTTTGGCCCTCAATCCAGTTTCTGCTCAACACGTAGGGGTGGGTGAGGGGTTGCTCAAGCCTGGTATACCAGCCTGAGGAACCAATCTGCAGCCAAAACTGGTAGTCCACCGTCTGGTTTTGCATCAGGAACACCAGCGTGGGTGTAATTAACACCTTGGCCGGGTCACGGTACATCCAGTCCTCCGTGAACAGCGCGGAAATCAAGCCACTCAGCAGGCTGCGGGTGAATTCAGCGCCCGGATCGAGCGCTTCCGCGCCTGGTGCGCTCAACACAGCTACAAACTTGGTGTAGGACTCGATGAGCCTGGCCACCGATTGCCCCTGCGCGAGGTCAGCATGGAAGCCAAAACCACGCTGGGAGAGCAACTCGCCAAAAAGCCTGGATAAAAATACGTCCAACGGTTCCTCACGGCCAGCATCCCCAAACCAAGTCACCAATTGGTCGTAGCGTTGAGCAATAAATTCGGGTATACGGGCTTTTTCTGCCTGGGACAATTGTCCTATGAGAGAAAGCTTGCCGAGGTCGGCATTGTAGAGCTTTCCCAGCAGGTGCGCTCGCACCAAATCCAACCCGTCGATGGACATCACCAGGCTGTTGATGAGCTGCAAGCGCGATGGGAACAGCTTCCACTCTGGATGTGCCAGTTGAATAAGCGTCAACATCGTTTGAATGGCCGGCTGTTCCACCATGGGCTGCGTGGGGCGATGCACGATGGAATCAATCCCCTTGGCCTCCAGTCGGTGGCTTAGCCCCAGGCTCAGCGCGTCTGAGATGAAAGGAGCAAGGATGACAATTTCACCCGGTTCAACGCCTTTTTCAATCAACCTGGCAACCGCTTCCGCGATTTGGTCCATCAATTGTGGAAAAAAACGAGTTTGATTGCGTGGAAGCACCAGGACGTCGGACAGCTCAGATATCGACAAGTTGTCTGAGGCTGGCTTATGCTCGCGTAAATCCAGGAAGGCCTGCTTGAGCTTTTGTATACCTGGTGATGAACCAGGCGCCTCAACAAAGTGAATCGAGCCATCAATAAGGTTCTCAAATCGTGCAGCAGAAATAGGATCCGCACCGAGGAAATTCCGATACCCCGCGTTGGTGTCCTGGATTAACAGGGCACTCCTGAAGTGAGGGAGCCAATTCTGGATGATATCGTGCGCGAAGGGGGCGTCTTCTTCAAGATTGTCGTAGATGAGGTGTTGGAACATCCCGGTTAGGTATCTTTTGGGTATTTCCTCGTTCCAAACGTACTTGTTGAAGAGCTCTATCTGAAGTGAGAAGTCGACCAGGTTTTCGCGCAGGCACAAGTCCCTAAACTGTGTGATGGCATATTGAACATCCTGGTAGACGTTGATTTGCGCGCCTTCTCCCACCCACGCCCCGCTTAACCGGCTGGATATGTCCGTATAAGGGAAACCCACCAATGCGGATTTGTTGAGATTATCCAAAAGTTGCGTGTAAAGCAGGGTTCGTTTGAGAGTAACCGTGCTGAACGCGCCCTGGTTAATCATCGGCTCCACGATTTTAGCAATGTAATATTGCGAGGTTTCCAGGTTCAAAAAACGGGGAGCCCGGTATGGGTGTTGGAAGCCCGCCTGGGTGCTGATGAGCGGCCAAAAGAGGCTGACCATCCGGCGTGCCAGCCCGTTCATCGTCCGGATACTGACCCGTGAACTCATCTCATAAGGCAAACCCTCCAGGGCTTTTTGGTAAGGTTCCGACAAAGTTAGCTGAGGAAGGAGGACCAGGAATGACTCTTGTTTTTTCCCCTCTTCCAGGACGCGTTGACGAAGAAAAAATGCGCTGGCTGTAGTCTTTCCCATGCCCGCTTCTCCAGTGACAAACAGGCTGCCGGCAGTTTTACTTGCGAGCAGGCGGGATTGCTGCGCTGTCCAGTTAACTGTGGAGAGGGGAAAGTCGGTCTGGTTTTGCGTCATTTTTGATTTACCCTGGGGGAATTATAACGTCTCTTACGCCCAGCTTTCGGTTGAACGCCTGCCGTAGCGCTTGATATAATTTCTGGTATCTAACCTGAAAAGACGGAGGAACATGAGCCAGTCTTCAACGCTTTCGCCATTTTTTAACGCCAGGGGTGTCGCCATCCTGGGCGCTTCCACCAATCCCAAGAAACTTAGCTATGGGATAGTCGAGAACCTGCTGAAATATCACTATGCCGGTCAAGTCTATCCTGTCAACCCGAACGCGGCGGAAGTGTTGGGGTTAAAAGCCTATCCATCCGTGACCGATGTGCCCGACCCGGTTGACCTGGCAGTCATTGTGCTGCCAGTGACGACCATTCTTGAGAACCTGACGGCATGTGGGGAGCGTGGCATCAAGGCGGTCATCATAATAACGGGCGGGTTTAAAGAGCTGGGACCGGAAGGCGCGGCCGTTGAAGATGCCGCTCACGAGGTAGCCAAGCGTTATGGCATGCGCGTGGTTGGCCCGAATTGCGTTGGAACCGTCGACATTCGCACTGGCTTGAATACCACCTTCATCAAGGGTCTCCCGGACCCCGGCCCAATCGCGTTTATTTCGCAATCCGGCGCCATTTGTGGGGGTGTGATTGACTTGATAGCGGACACCCACATCGGTTTTTCTCACTTTGCCAGCCTGGGGAATGAGATGGATGTCAGTGAAGCCGACATGCTGGAGTATTTCGGCGAGGACTCCAACGTAAAGGTGATTGCGATGTACGTGGAAGGCCTAAAAGACGGCCCGCGGTTTATGCAAATCGCGCGGGAGGTGACCGCGCGCAAGCCGGTGGTATTCCTGAAAGCGGGCAAGAATGAAGCCGGCGCCAAGGCCGTCAGCTCCCATACCGGTTCGCTCGCGGGCTCTTATGCTGCCTACCAGGCGGCCTTGCGTCAATGTGGTGTAATTGAAGTGAATACCATCCATGAATTGTTCAACGCGGCCTGGGCGTTGGGGTGTCAGCCCCTGCCATCAGGGAACCGCGTGGCCATCACCACCAACGCCGGCGGCGCGGCCGCGCTCGCCTCTGATAGCCTTGCTTCCAATGGGTTTACCCTGGCCACCATCCACCCGGATATCCAGGCCAAATTGCGCACGCGGTTGAACCCCAGTGCGCAGGTCTCCAACCCCGTGGATATGCTTGGCTCAGTCAGCCCTGAGGATTACATTTGGAGCCTTTCCAACCTTGATAATGACCCCGGTGTGGACGTTTTGTTGCCCATCCTGGTGCCGCAGGCGCTGGTGGACACAGCCGGCGTGGCCCAGGCGTGGATTGAAATCGCGAAAAACACCCAAAAAACCATGCTTACCTGCCTGATGGGGAACATATCCACAAAACAGGCAGCAGACCTGTTAAACATGGCCAAAGTGCCTGTTTATGACGTACCAGACGCAGCCGGCCCGGTGCTGAAGGCCCTGAAAGAATACGCGGACATCCGGGAGAGAACCAGGACAGAACCGGTAACAGGCGACCCAAAGGCAAAGGCAGAGGTTGACAGGTTGCTCGCAGCCCATCCCAAAGGGTCCGCTTTGGGGGAGGCTGAAACGCGTGACCTCTTGAATGCTTACGGAATCCCCAATGTGCCAGGGGGGATGGCGGAAAACGTTTCCAAGGCAGTCGAAATCGCGGAGCGTGTGGGTTACCCAGTGGCGCTCAAGGTTGTCGCTGAAAAAATCCTGCATAAATCGGACGCAGGTGGAATCGTTTTAAACCTCAAGAACGAAGAGGAATTGCGCGTAGCTTATGAAGAAATAACCTCAAGAATTACCAAAAACTATCCCGATGCCGGGCTGTGTGGGGCGATGGTGGAAGCTATGGCGCCCAGGGGGCAGGAAGTCATCGTTGGCATGAGCCGGGATGTGACCTTTGGCCCGGTGATGCTCTTTGGGATGGGCGGGACCTTGGTTGAACTGGTAAAAGACGTCAGCAGGGGTATCGCGCCCCTAGGCAAAGACGAAATCATCGCGATGATTGATGAAACCGCGGCAGGTAAGCTGCTCCGCGGATACCGTGGGGGCAGCCCCGCGGATATCGACGCGGTGGTGGACGCTATTGAAAAATTAACCCAGCTTGCCCTGGCCCACCCAGGCATCCAGGAAATTGAGATTAATCCCCTGGTGGTCTATGAGAAAGCCCATGGCGCACTGGCTTTGGACAGCCGCGCCATACTGGGTATGTGATAGAAACAAGAGCCGCTAATGGCGGCTCTTGTTTAAGCCAACGGAGGGAATTGAACCCACGACCGGGCGCTTACGAAGCGTCTGCTCTACCGACTGAGCTACGTTGGCGTGGCGCACATTATACCAGAATAATTTTCCAATCAAGGCTTTTCCTTGGGTGGTTTTAGCATGTTACCGCGCTTGATGATATCCTTGCCGTACTTCTCTTTGAGTTTATCCACGGCCCCTGTCAGTTGCTCTTTTTTTATGTCTGGATCACCCCAAAGCGACAATTGCCTGTGCGGTACATCCAATTCGGAAACGCCAACGCCAAGTAATCGTACAGCGCGATTCGGGAGTAGATTCTTTTCCAGCAAGTCTTTCACTTCGGTGTAAATTTCGTCATCCAGGTTCGTACAGTGGTCCAGGGCTGTTTGACGGGTGAACGTGGTGAAATCATGATAGCGTAGCTTCAGGTGGACCACCGAGCCGGCCAAATTGGCCTTGCGCAACCGGTACCCAACCTGGTCTGCAAGCGAACGCAGGGTCTGCAGCATCACGGTTTTGTCTTCAGTG
Organism: Chloroflexota bacterium; assembly: GCA_029777225.1. Classification (GTDB taxonomy): domain Bacteria; phylum Chloroflexota; class Anaerolineae; order Anaerolineales; family Anaerolineaceae; genus Mesolinea. The sequence goes on along the minus strand of JAKOSR010000167.1, from coordinate 7,210 downwards.
TCTTCGCGATAAGTACGTTCATTGCTGACCGACTTGAGCGCGTGGTCGGAGTGCACAGGGGATGGGTCAATGCCCCGGCTGCGTTCCTTAATTTCCTGGGCGCCATTCCCAAAAAAGCGCGATAGTTCAGCCAGGCTAAGTTCAGCCATCTGCCCAATCGTGTGAACTCCCAGCGAGTGAAGTTTCTGACTGGTTTTGGGCCCGATTCCCCACATCGCCTGGACGTCCAGCGGCGCCAGGAAGTCCTTCTCGTGTCCTTCAGGAATGATCGTAATTTTCCTGGGCGCTTTGCCTGTTTGGACGCTTGCCTTGCCATAATCATTGGCGATTTTTGCCACCAGTTTACTCGTGGCACCACCGATGGAGCAGGGTAGTGAAAGTTCATCCTGTACCCTTTTTTGAAGGTCTGTCGCGATGGAAAGAAGAGGCAGCGGTAGGTCGCTCACGTCCAGGAATGCTTCGTCAACCGAAACCTGTTGCACCAGAGGCGTAAGTTCCTCGAGGATTTGCATCACCTTGTCAGAATACTCCCCATATAAGTGGTGCTGATGGTGCACAAATAACAGGCCCGGACAAAGGGAAAGCGCTTTTCCCGCGGGCATAGCAGACCGAACGCCAAATTTTCGCGCCTGGTAGGAACAGGACGCGATGACGCCACGGCCTTGCGGGCTGCCCCCAACCGCGAAGGCTTTCCCAACCAGGCTGGGGTCCAGGATTTCCTCCACGGAACAAAAGAAAGCGTCAAGGTCGAGATGCAGAATTTTTCGTGCCATAAAAAAACACAGTCCGGGATTACCAGGCTGTGCTCCTTGTCTTAGGCCACTGTGTCGAGATTGCGGACGTCTTTGGCGTGGGTTTGAATAAAGCGCCGCCGGGGTGGAACCAGGCTTCCCATCAGCATGTCAAAGGTCCTATCTGCTTCCGAAGCGTCCTCCACGGTAACCTGCAGCATGGTCCGGTTTTCCGGGTTCATCGTGGTTTCCCACAGTTGTTCCGGGTTCATTTCACCCAGACCTTTATAACGCGATAGGCTTACCTTGTTTGGGCCGCCATACCTGGTCACAATCCGGTCCTTCTCCGCGTCATCATAGGCGTAGGAAATTTGATTCTTATAGCTGATGCGATAGAGGGGTGGCTGGGCGATGTAGAGGTGGCCCTCATCAATCAGGGGCTGCATGTATCGGAAGAACAAGGTCAACAGCAACGTGCGGATGTGCGCGCCATCCACATCGGCATCGGTCATAATAACAACCTTGCCATAACGCAATCCCTTGATATCAAAGGAGTCGCCAATGCTGGTGCCCAAAGCCGAAATGAGCGCCTTGACCTCTTTATTGCCAAGGATCTTATCGAGCCGGGCACGCTCAGTGTTGAGAATTTTTCCACGCAGGGGGAGTATGGCCTGGAAATGCCTGTCCCGTCCTTGCTTCGCGGATCCACCAGCGGATTCACCCTCGACGATGAATAGCTCGGTTTTGGTGAAATCCCTTTCAGAACAATCAGCCAATTTCCCTGGCAGCGTCATCGATTCCAGCGCGGACTTTCGAATGACGAGGTCCCTGGCCTTTTTGGCCGCGTCGCGGGCCCGGGCGGAAGTCAGGCACTTTTGCACAATCGCTTTTCCAGCGGCCGGGTTCTCATCCAGGTACGCGGCAATGGTATCCCCAACCACTTGCTGCACATAGGTCTGGACCTCGGGATTCATCAACTTCACCTTGGTCTGACTTTCAAATTGCGGGTCAGGGTGCTTGATGCTGACTATGGCGGTCATGCCTTCACGGGTGTCATCCCCGCTGAAATTGGCTTCGGACTCCTTCAGCATGCCGCTTTTGCGGGCGTAATCGTTGATGCTGCGTGTAACCGCGGTGCGTAAGCCAGTCAGATGGGTGCCGCCATCAATAGTGTTGATGGTGTTGGCAAAGGTGTAGACTGATTCCGCGTAGGCATCGGTATACTGCACCACAAATTCAACGCCAATGCCGTCGATTTCCTTTTCACCATAGATGGGCTGGTGGAGTACTTCCCGATTTTTATTTAGGTATTGCGCGAAAGAGGCAATTCCACCTTCAAAATGGAAGTTCATCTGCTTATCTTCCCGCTCATCCGCCAGGCGGATGGTGACACCCCTGGTCACAAAAGCCATTTCCCTGAACCGTTGCACCAGGGTTTCAAAGCGGTATGAGATGTCTTCCTTGAAGATTAGCGGGTCAAAACGGAAGGTCGTGCTGGTACCTGTTTCCTCTCCCTGGTAGGACCCTATCTCCTTGACTGGTGCTTTGGGAATGCCCCGTTCGTAGCGTTGGAAATAAACCTTGCCTTCCCGCCGAACAGTAACCTCGCACCATTCCGATAAGGCGTTGACCGCGCTCACACCGACCCCATGCAGACCGCCAGAAACCTTATAACTGCCGCCCCCAAACTTGCCGCCCGCGTGGAGAACGGTCATGACAATCTGCAAGGCGGAGAGTTTTTTCTCGGGATGGATATCCACGGGGATCCCACGGCCGTTGTCCTTAACCGTGACGCTTTCATCCGCGTGAATGGTGATTGAGATTTGGTTACACACACCCGCGAGCGCCTCATCGATGGAGTTGTCCACGACTTCATAAATCAGGTGATGGAGAGCCTTTATGTCCGTGCCGCCAATATACATGCCAGGGCGGCGCCGAACGGCTTCGAGACCTTCGAGAATTTGAATATCGGTCGCGTTGTAATGGGTTGGATTGGTCAAAGGAGGTCTCCTGTTATCAGCCGCCATCAGGCAGGCTGTTGGGTTGGTTCGATGGATTCTGAAACACAGCGGACTGCGTCCAGGAAGAAATGAAAACTTGCCAGGGTAAGAATGGTGCTGATAATGGCATGCCCAAGGGCTCCCACAATCAACATCCAGGAGCTATCCGGGGGAGTCTGCCAAAGCAAATTGCTTAAGAAGGAAATCGTGGCAATCAATAACACAAAGGTCGAAGCCGAGACGCTGGTTGGGCGGACCGTTCGAATGCTAATCAAGGCCGATTTTACAAATCCCTGGTTCTCCATAGCGATGACATGGGGTGTGAAAACAAGAGGTAACAGGAGCGATATGGCTGCCACCAACAGAATCATATACGCGATCATTCCCAAAAATGGAATCGCCGTCATCAACAAGCTAACAATTAATAGCCCCGGAAAAAGGAAAAAAATGGCCACAAACAAGCTGGCGATAGAAAGAGCCAGGACTGAGAGATAATTTCGGGTAAGTCGCATGAAAAACGAGGAAGCCTTGTGTTCTGAAACAGCCATGCCCGAAAGCTGAAAGAACAAAGTGGCGATGAACAACCCGAGCAAAATGAAAATCACAGCAATGGTGAATATCTGGCCAAAACTCGCGATATCTGTGGCTGAAATGTCACCATTTGGGGTCGTGGTGAAGGCTCTCACCGCGAAAAGGCTGGGAATACCAAACGGATAGGTCCGGGCGAGGGAGGAAAGGTTGAAATACTTGAAAAACGCTGTAAGCCCAGTGATGATTGCTTCCCAAGTTGTTTTCATTTCCTCTGAAATCGACGCAGGGTAAACCATTTGCCCAAAAAGCTTGCTTGTGAACTGGCTAATTGTCAGCCTTGGAGAAAATAAAAGTGCGATATCAAACAAAAAAGGAAATAAAATCAGGTAAGCATGCCTTGCCAGGGACGTTACCCCATTTTTAAGCGCAATCAGCAAATTTGGCTGTTTTTTTGCTCTAAGGAAGATATTCATAACCTTTTTATTATACCATTCTTAGTAAATTTCGCGGTGAGCCCTGCAAGGATGGCGAAAGGAGCGATGATAAAATAAGGCCATGGAACAGAAAAAATCGCTTCCATATATTGACCGATTGAGCATCGTGTTAGCATTCATGGCCGGCGTACTGACCCTGATTTATGGTATTCCACCAGAAGTAACCCCCACCATGGGTTCTTTTCTTGGCATCAGGTTAAATTTTCGGGTGGATTATTACAGCATTCTGCCGTTTTTCAATTGCGCGCTCATGCTTGCGGGCTCCCTTTGGGTGATGAGCAGTCCCTGGGGCAAGGCGGCTGGGATCCGGACACCCTGGCGACTGCTTCCCAATGTGATTATCCCGGTGCTTACAGTCCTTGTTCTTTCAATCACCTTGCGGCAAATGACCCGGGGTAGTCTTTGGTGGGTTATTTTGGCCTTTGGTGTGCTCATGCTTGGGATGGTGATTGTGGCTGAATACCAGGTTGTCATCCTGAGGCCTGCTCAAAACATTCCTGCCCGCGTTGGGCTGATTGCGCTTTCCCACAGCCTGTTTCTGATACTTTGTATCGCGCTGAGCAGTGCCCACATGCGGCTGTATGTGCAGATTCCCTTGCTCTTTCTTGGGTCAGTATTCGTGAGCTATAGGGCGCTTTCCCTGCGAACAGACCACGCACCAGCTTTGTCCTGGATAATCACCATCCCAGTCATTATTACCCAAATCGCGGTCGCGTTGAATTACTATTTCATCAACCCAATCACTTTTGGCTTGTTGACCACTGGAGTCTTGTATGCCCTGGGTGCCCTGGCGCAGGGGTTGATTCAAAAACTGACGAAGGTACGATTACTGGCAGAACCGCTGGCCATGAGTGTGGCCATGGTTATCCTCGTGCTGCTCTTTGGCGCACGCTAAGCGTTTTGTTTGAAGGATTCCACCTGGTATTGCCAACGTAAATTTCTTTGGTGAAGCTCATTCGCCAACCCTCCAAGGCTGACCCGGCTTTTCCCGAACAACTCCACGTCCTGGTTGGCCAGGAATTCACCGGGATTCTTCCTACGCAGCGCGGTCTTCACCGTCTTCTGCACCGCTTTGAGATAGGCGAGGTTGACCCTGACGGCTTCTTCAATTTCCCCGCGCAGGATGATATCACCATGCCCTTGGATGATATTCTCAAGGCTCATTTCCCCGAAAGCCTTTGTGGTTTGGGTCAGCTCTTCCATATCTCCGCCCACGAAGAAGGGAATTGGCATAAATGCGTCACCTGCAAAAAGTATGCGATCCTCCTCGAGCAGCACGGATATGCCATCCTCGGAATGACCGGGGGTCGGGAAGATGTTGAGTTGTTTTTTGCCAACCTTCAAGTACAAGTGGCCAGAAGAAAAGGTAATCCTGGGTGGGACGATGCTTACTTCCTTGAAAAACGGGTTCTCACGGCTTGCTTCCACCAGGGCGGAGCTGCTCTTGTCAATCATCAGTTCACGGCATCGCAGGTGCCCAATGATGGTGGCGTTCGGGAAGTAGCTATTCCCCCAGGAATGATCAGCATGATGATGGGTATTGACAACGTATCTCACCGGCACCATCAATTCGTTTTCAATGAAATTACGAACCTCGAGGGTCTCCTGGGGCATAAGCGTATCAATTAAAACAGCCCATTGGGGTCCAATGATGGCGCCGGCTGTTACCTGCGCGTAAATTTCACTCTGAAACCAATAGACGTTTTCGGATACTCGTTCCCGTTGCATAGCACCATCCAGAATTGTTTTTCGGTGCAAAGAATAGCATATCTAAAATCAAAAGTCAAAAATATGCAATTAATGTCTGCGGGTGATGAAAGCTCCCAAGCCAAGGCCAGCAATCACCACTGCCAGAACGCCCAACAGGATGACCCACGAATCTCTCGGGGTGTATCGGTCGGTCTTTTCCAATAAGATTTCCTGGTTTTCAATGGTCACGGTTGGCGTGTAATTCGGTGTTTCAGTCGAAGTGGGTGTTGGCGTTTCGGTGAGTGTGGCCGTGAGTGTTGGGCTGGGGAAAAGTTCCGCCTGCACCGTGAGCGTCTGGGCGTAATCCGGCGTGGCGGTGGCAGGTGTGGAGGACTGGTATTGCGATGTCGCGGTAAGGAAGGTGCCTGTCAACCGGTAGTTGGGGGTGGGTGAACGATAAACAAACGGCGTGATGGTTGGGTAGAGCGTTCGGGTTGGGGTAACCGTCCGGGTTGGGGTCCTGGTTGGGGTGAGAGTGATGGTGGGCGTCTTGGTGACTGTTGGAGTCTGGGTGATGGTGGGGGTATGGGTGCGCGTGGGTGTGTTGGTGACTGTCGGTGTCTCAGTGGATGTCATGATTGTCTTGGGTCCAAAGGTCTGTATGGTTTGGCCATTGACCCCGATGACATCCAGTTTATACCAATAGCTCATCCCAAACGTAAGCGCTGTGTCTTTGAAGGCGTAAGCTCCACCAACCAGGCCACTGCCGACGGAAGGGATGAGGCTTGATATGCGTGTGTACGTACCGTTTTCTGACGCGCTTCTGAGGATGTAGAAACCTGTCACACCGTTTTCCTGGGTCGTCTCCCAGGACAGGTCAGCCACGTTGGTTTGATAGGCCAGGATAAAGGTTCCATTTACCAGGCTCGCGCCTTGTGTGTAGGCGAGTCCTACCACAAACGGCGTGTAATCGAGGTCATTTGCCAGGTTTGGATGGCCCGCGGAGGCTCCACCTAATTTCATCACCAGGCTGTTGTTTGGTAAATCACAGGTCACCTGTTTTCCGGTGGCCTTCACTTCGTCTATGTTGGTCCATTGGGTGGTTTGATTGTTGCGCGGGTCGTACCATTTCAGTGGGTAGAAGGCTGAGTCGGCATTACCGCAGTAAGTGGAAGACTCGATGACCTGGACGCAGTCATTGCTGACACGGTCATACCGGAACGAAACCATGAGGTCCGTCGCAGGCGTATTATCCGCCTTGAAAATATCGTAAAAGTTCCCACAGGCAGTAACCCGTCCACTGCCCAATGGTAAAAACGGGATATTGCTGTCGCTTCCCTGGCCATGATTAACCAAGATGTACGGCACACTGCCTGAACCGCTTTGGCTAAGAATTACTTCATTAAAGTAGGCCGGGCTGGGCGTGGACCCGACGCTTACAAGCCGCGCGGCGACGCCGTTATTTTCCAGCAGTATTTCAGCTCCCAGCTGCTTGCCATTGGTGAACGTGCAATTTTGGGTCGCGGAGCCAGGCAAAACACCATTCCCCCAATAATTATGGTCGACCAGGCCATTCCCTCCGCAATCCACCTGGGTGGTGTCGCCGTTGGCATGGATGTTATTGGCAAGCATGCTCACTGAACCAATGCCTGAGCCCGTTGAGCGGACGAAAGCCAGTCCTTTGTTCTCAACAATGTGGTTGAAGCGAATGGTCAGGTTTCCCGCCCCGCCTTGTTGGAAAATCGCGTTCGCGCCATTGCGAAAT
>JAKOSR010000166.1 GCA_029777225.1 Chloroflexota bacterium | reverse complement strand
CGCGTCGTCGTGGTGCGGGGTGGCACGCAGGATAGCATTGAATACGACCCGCGCGCCAATAGCACTGCCGGCCAGATGATTACCTGGGTCTTCATCCCCCTGATTGGGCTGAGCGCCATGTTTGCCATGGAACGGGCTGGTGGCACGCTGCGCCGCCTGCTGGTCACGCCGACAACACGCGCGCATTACCTCAGCGGCACCATCCTGGGGCAGGTTTTGACGGCCATGCTGCAGATGACCATCCTGATTGTTTTTGGCCGCCTGGTGATGAAGATTAACTGGGGGCACGACTTTTTAGCCCTCGGCTTCGTGATGGTGAGCTCGGCCCTGGCGGCGGCCTCCCTGGGCACCATGTTGGGCGCGCTCATTAAAAGCGAAGCCCAGGCGAATGGGCTTTCCATCATGGTGGGCATGGTGATGGCCATGATGGGCGGTTGTTGGTACCCGATTGAGCTCTTCCCGCAGGCCATCCGCAATGTGGCGCAAATCCTGCCCACCTACTGGGCCATGCAGGGCTTCCTGGATATCGCCGTGCGTAGCCAGGGTCTACCAGGTGTTTTACGCGAATGCGCGGTGTTGTTAGGCTTTGCCACGGTGTTCTTTACTATCGGCGTGGCACGTTTCCGCTACGAATGAACGCCCAGGAGCTTAACACAGGCCTGAAAACGCTGTTTTAATGCCCCAGCCAGCCTGCATTGAGTCTCAAAAATGTGGGCCCGGATGGTAAAATTAACCAAACAAGTCCGCTTTTTTTCCAATTTCACCACCCATCAAGACCCTGACGGAGGAGAAATGAACCCAAGGCGTTCCATCCGCGTTTTACTGGTCATCGTCGCCCTTGTGCTTGCCACGCTGGCGTGCAGCATGCAAAAAAGCGAGGCTCCAGCTGAAGTGCCCCAGGAAGCAACTGTGCCCAACCAGCCCCCGGAGGCGGCCTTTACACCCACCACCGGGCCCTCGCAGCCCCAGGAGACCGCCCCTACCCTGCCGCCCACTATCACGCCTGCCCCAATCGTCACTCCTGTACCCGCAGCGCTGCCGCTCGAGCTGGTTGATTTTGGTTTTGGGCAGTCTGAGGATTACATGGGTTTTGGCTTCCTGGTGAAGAACCCCAACACCGACTTCACGATTACTGACTCAGAATACACCTTGCTCGCTTATGATGCCAACAACGTGGTGGTCGATTCTTACCCCGGGTGGATTGATTACCTGGGGCCAGGCCAAACCCTCGGGATTGGCAACGATTACTACATTGAAGGCGGCATCATCATTGACCATATCGAGGTCAAGCTTGAAGATGGCACGCCTGAAAAGGCCGACAGTCTGCCACAATGTGAAATCCGTGGCACCTATTACACGCATGGGGAATACCTTTCCAGGGTGTTGGGGGAGGCTTTCAACCCCACCATGGAAATCTTTGACCCCCAGACAATCTACGCCCTGCTGTATGACGACGCGGGCAAGATTGTCGGCGGCGGATACACCTACCTGGATTTTGTGCCCGCCATGGAAAGCACCGGTTTTTATGTCCTGGTTCACGGCAGCAGCACGGCCACGCGGGCCGAGGTCTACCCCGCGATTTACAGCCTGAGTGGATGGGGTGACAAAGAAAACATGCCGCAGGATGCCAAAGGCCTGGAAATGGTCAAGCTTGGCAGCGCCTCAGATGAGTACGCGACCAGCTACGCGTTCACCGTTAACAATCCCAACGCGGCCTATGATCTCAAGTCCAGTCGATTCATCGTCACCGCGTATGGCGCTGATGGCCTGGTGGTGGATGTCACCAGCGGCTACCTGGATTACGTCCTGGCCGGCCAGAAAACCGGCATCGCTGGCTCATTCTACACCTATGACTCGCCAGCCATCGACACGGTCAAGGTCCAAATCGCCAACGGTGATTATGAACAAGCGGCCAACCCGCCCTGGTTCACCACCTCCGGCATCGAGTACAAGGAAACATCCTACTCATCCGAGGTCGACGCGGTGGTCACCAACCATTTTGCCAAGGACGCGGAAAACCTGACCGTCTACGCCGTGCTCTACAATGCCAACGGGGATATCATCGGGGGTGGTTACAACACCCTCACGCTCGTCCCGGCCAACGGGGACGCGATGATTGATATCCCAGTAACGGTCTCGGAATACCCGACTAGCGCGGAGGTCTTCGCCTCCATCTGGGACTTCTCGGATTTGCAGTAAAAGGAAAGTGGCGCGTGGGGCGCGGGTATCAGTTCCGCGCCCGCGGGTCAAGCTCTTCAAGCTGCCTGCGGACTTTGCG
>JAKOSR010000165.1 GCA_029777225.1 Chloroflexota bacterium | reverse complement strand
GTTTTGTGCAGGTGGATCACGCCTCCGTCGGTGGCCCCACCCTCAATAGTAGACGTTTGAAGCGGGATATCCAATTCGCGGGCGGTATCCATCACCAGGTCGCGCAACTTCAGATTTGGGATCATGCGGGCATCATACAGCAGGATTGTCGGGCCTTTTCCCAGTTTCACCGAACTTTCCTCCGGCGAAACACCGGGGACGTCGCCGGCAATATCCGCTTCCAGTACAATGGCCACGTCGGGGTCTACAACCTCAACGCTAGTGTTCGCCCCGCGAATGCCCACCTCTTCCTGCACGCTGGCCACGCCAAACACCGTATTGGCGTGCGGAGTGGTTTTTAATGCTTCCAACACAGAAATGACCAGCGCCACACCCACGCGGTCATCAAAAGCTTTGGATAAATAGGTTTTTCCATTCACCATCTCAACGAAATCAGCGCGCGGAATGATGGGGTCCCCGGCTCGAACGCCTGCCGCCGTTACCTCGTCCAGGCTGGTCGCGCCGATATCGATATACATGTCCTTCTTTTCGACAACCTTGGCCCGTTCGGCTGCAGAAAGCATGTGCGGTGGTTTAACGCCGATCACGCCCACCACGTCGCCAGATCGCGTTTTGATGATGACGCGCTGGCCCAGCAGCACCTGGTCGAACCACCCGCCCAGCGGAAGGAATTTGATGAAACCTTCCTTGGTGACCTGTTTAACCATGAACCCAATTTCGTCCATGTGACCAGCTACCATCACGCGCGGCTTGGCTGAGCTGCCAGCCTTTTTGCAGATCAGACTTCCAATGCCGTCTTTCGAAATTTCACCCAGGGATTGGAAATAATTACGGATCATTTCACGCACCGGGGCTTCATACCCCGGAACACCGTGCGCCTCGGTCAAATTCTTAAGCAATTGGACCGTCGCGTCCATGAACTCTCCTTAATTACAAGATTTTATACCACAATGCAACCAGAGAGTAATCACACCGGTTTACGCATAAATCATACCTGAAAGGCCTATGCTTGTCCAGTTGAAGTGACTGGGCAAATTCTATTTTTGCCTTTATTTCATGAAGAACTGCAGCGCCAGTCGAAGCCGCTCTTCAACATCCCGGGCAGTATCGCGCGGAATGGATTGGATGGCAGATTGCGCTTCCACCACGCTATATCCCAGCCCGGTTAGTGCATCCAACACCTCGGCATCTACATCCATCAACATGCTTATATCCGCCAGCGCTCCCTCTGGCCCAACTTTGCCCTGCATATGCAGAAGGATTTTCTGCGCAGTTTTCTTGCCCACACCAGGCACTCGGCTGAACACCTCGACCTGCTCGCTCAAAACCGCTCTTCGGATCGTATCAACACTCAAGATGGATAGAATCGCCAGGGCAATACGCGGCCCCACGCCGTTGACACCGAGCAGCAGATTGAAGTACTCCCGTTCCAGCTCGCTCTCGAAACCATACAGCGTCCAGGCATCCTCACGGACTACCAGGTGCGTATGCAGGAAGGTGGTCTGGCCCGGGCGGGCCGCAGCGCAGGTAGCCGTCGGTGCAAACACGCGCATGCCCAGCCCGCCCATCAGGATAACCAGGCTGTCGTTCCCCTGACTGATTACTTCGCCTTGAATGCTGGCAATCATCCTGCCTCCTGCC
>JAKOSR010000164.1 GCA_029777225.1 Chloroflexota bacterium | reverse complement strand
GGTTTCCTTTCAACTGATGCTCCCCTGGTCGATACGCTCTTCAAGGTTTTTGTGACCAATGACAACAAGCCTCTCTCAAGCGAGGAACTTTCAAAGATTGTTGGTAAGCCAGCAGAAACCATTCTCAAAACCATTGGTGGGTTCAACGTCTACAAGGGCATCAGACCAGCGAGTTAATCTTTAAGGATACAATCACTGCGTTTTGCCCCTGTAGCTCAATGGACAGAGCACCAGACTTCTAATCTGATGGTTGCGCGTTCGAGTCGCGCCAGGGGCATTCTGATTCAGTCATAAATAACAATATATTTTCTACTGCGAGGGAATTAGGATTGCAGGAAAATTGTGTGTAACAACACTTGGAAAGGAAAAATTAAATGAAACTCGTTTATCGTTGGTTGATTATCATGGCTGCCCTTTTTGCGGCTGCCTTCATTGTCCCCGGCATCCACGTGGATGGGAATGGCTGGGCGGCTTACGCGATTATGGCCGCCGTGCTGGCCCTTCTGAATGCCTCCATTCTGCCTTTGCTCAAGTTCCTGTCCTGCGGTCTGATTGTTCTTACCCTTGGCTTGTTCAGTCTTGTGCTCAACGCGGGCGTTTTCCTGCTGGCCTCCAATATCTCCCAAACCTGGTTTAGCGCCGGTTTTCGCGTGGATGGGTTCTGGCCGGCCCTCTGGGGCTCGCTCATCGTCAGCCTTGCAACCCTGCTTTTTAGCCGTGATAGCAAAAAGAAAGATTAGCCGCCCCGTTTCACCCCGAACTTGGCGTCAATAATGCCTTCGTCAACTAGCAACTGAATACCATCCTTTTCCTGTGGGTTTCAAACGCCCCAGGAAAAGGATTTTGTTTTTTCATTAATTGGCGCAAACCCAGACCTTGGATAATGGAAACGTAACGACCTTCACGCCGTTCTTCCCCTTGCGCGATAGACGTTTTGTGATATAGTTGGCACGTTAAATTAAGGGTGTTACCCTTTATCAACCTTCCACTCCTGCGATGCCAAAGGCACCCAACAGGAGCAAACCCGAGGAAAGGAGCCTCAAAACATGCATTCTTATGAGTTAGTCTATATTCTTCAGGCTGATCTGGACGAAGCGACCTTGGCCACAGCTGTGGACACAATCCAGTCCTTGATCACATCCAATCAGGGTGAAATCACCAAATTGGACCGCTGGGGTAAGCGCAAGCTGGCCTATCCCATTCGCAAAATGAAAGAGGGTTACTACGTTTTCATCTCTTTCAACTACCCTCCCGAAAAGGTGACTGATTTAAAACGCACCTTGGGATACAACGAACAGGTTCTGCGGTACATCGTTGTCCGCGCTGCATAGATAAGGAGCTGAGATGTCAGATTACAGATCCAACAATTCCGATCGCGAACGCGGTGAACGTGGTGAGCGTGGCGAGCGTGGTGAACGTGGCGAGCGCAACAACCGCCATTTTATTTCCCGCCCGAAGTTTTGCCAATTTTGCACAGACAAAAACCTGGCCATTGATTACAAAAATATCGAGTTGATGGCCCGTTTCATCAACGAAACCGGCAAGATTCGTCCTCGCCGCCAGACTGGCACCTGTGCCAAACACCAGCGTGAAGTGGCCGCGGCTGTTAAAAATGCCCGCCACATCGCCTTGATTCCGTTCGAGGGCGACCTCTGGACAGATAACAACTAAAAGGCAACGTCCCATGGCGAATAAAACTTCTACACCCAGGGTTGTGACCCACAAGCACCTGGCCAGGCAAGAAAAAGAGCATCGCCAGATTAAGACCGCCCTTATTTTGACCGCTGTGATTCTCACAGTGGTTGCTGTCATGGTTGGCTACGCCTTGGTTGATACGCTTATCGTTAAACCCAACCAGGTCGTTGCGTCCGTTGGCGATACCAAAATCCGGGTTTCTGACTTCCAAACGGATGTGAAATATACCCGGTTGAATATGATTAATCGGGCCAACCAATACTACCAATACGCCCAAATGTTTGGTAGTTATGGAACTCAATTCCTGACAACAGCTCAAACCATGCTCACTCAGTTGGCTGATCCGCTCCAAATTGGTGAAAGCGTGCTCAATTCGATGGTTGATGATGCCATCATTGAACAGGAAGCGGCCAAACGTGGAATCACTGTATCGCAGGCTGAAATTGATGAGGCGATGCGGGATGCTTTCGGGTTCTTCCCCAACGGAACCAAAACCCCAACCATCACCCCCACGACCGTCAATACCCCGACCCTTTCTGGTGCACAAATCGAGCTGATTAAGCCAACGGATACGGCCACGCCGGCTCCCACGGCCACGCAAACCCCGGAGGGCTTTGTCCCGACCGCCACTCAGACAAGCACACCGTTGCCAACTGAAGTGGGCGCGACGGCGACCTTGGTCCCGACTGAAACGCAAATCCCGACCGAGACCCCAATCCCCAGCGTAACCCCTACCCCCACGCTTTATACGACGCAACTGTTTGCCAAAGAGGTCAAAACCTACGTCAACAGCGTTAAAGCATATGGAATCACGGACGCTCAGCTGGAAAAGGTTTTCAGAGCCTCCTTATTGCGTGAAAAGCTCATGGCAGACGTAACCAAGGACATTGCCCCCGAACAGGAACAGGTTTGGGCCAGGCATATCCTTGTCTCAACAGAAGAAGAAGCCAACACAGTCCTCGAAAAACTGAACGCGGGCGAAGATTGGGCCACCCTGGCAACCACCTACTCCATCGACACATCCAATAAGGACAACGGTGGGGACCTGGGTTGGTTTGGCCGAGGTGTTATGATCCAGGAATTCGAAGACGCGGCATTCGCTTTAACTGATATCGGCCAGGTTAGCAACCCAGTACAAACCAGCGAAGGCTGGCACATCATCCAACTGGTGGGCAAATCCACCAACCCCTTGACCGCGGATGCTTTCTCGCAGCTAAAAGAAACCACCTTCACCAACTGGCTGAAAGACCTGCGCGATTCAAGGACGGATGTCAATATCGATCCCATCTGGTCTGAATACACCCCCAGCATCCCGGCGGTTCCTTCGGACCTGCAAAGCGCGATTTTCTCGAGCTAAGCGCATCAAGTATAAAAAAAGGCTGGCAGTTGTCGAATGCCAGCCCTTTTTATTTTCCGTGTTTTAGGTCAATTACTTCAGGTACTCTTCGTCCACTTCGTCGAGCTTCATGCTAATCACCTGGCTGGCCGAGTCTTTTCCCATGGTCACCCCATAAATGACGTCAGCGGCCGAGACCGTATTGCGATTGTGCGTAATCAGCAGGAACTGGGTCTCAGTGGAGAGATCGCGCAGCAAATCGATGAAGCGTCCCACGTTGGATTCATCCAGCATGGCGTCCACTTCATCCAAAACGCAAAATGGTGTTGGCGAGATTTTTAGCAGCGCGAACACCAACGCTACTGCCGTGAGGCTGCGCTCACCGCCTGAAAGCAGCACCAGCCCCTGTTCCCGCCGGCCTGGCAGACGGGCCTCAATTTCGATGCCGCCCTCAATCGGGTCCTCTTCATCCGAAAGGATGAGGCGCGCCGAGCCTCCATTAAAGAGCCTTGAGAACATGTGCGAAAACTCAACACTCACAGCCTTGAACGTCTGCAGGAACTCAGTCCGCATGATTTGGTCAAGCTCCCGGATGAGTTTTTGCAGGTCAAGGATGGCCGCGTTCAAATCCTGGATTTGCCGCGTGAGGCTTTCAAAGCGTTCCTTAACGGCTTGGTATTCCGCCTCCGCTTCGATGTTGACCGAGCCAATTCTTCTCAGCTGGTTCTTCTGCTGCCTGATGGCTTCCTCGATGCCCTCTGGCAGGTCCTGGGCCTTGGGCAGTTTCTCAATCACCAAGTCAGGGAATGGCAGTGGGGCACTGAAGGCGTTGTCCTTTCCGTTCTCCAACTCAATCATGCCAAAATCATCTTCGATCCGGGCACGTAAAGTTTCCATTTTTTCCTGTTGGCGGGCGAGCTCCAATTGGTAGTGAACAATCTGGCGGTCAATCATGCTGATTGACTTTTGATGGTCGGCATCCATCATGTTCTGGCTCTCGAATTGTTGTTCCAGGCTAGCAAGTTCCTGCTCCAAAACGGCGAGTTCATCGCGTCTTTGCCTTTCATCGGCTTGTTGGACGGTCTTTATCTGGTTCCGGACCCCTTCCAACTGCCGCGAAAAGTCCAGGGAAGCCTGTTCGAGCATTCCTTTTCTTTCGTTTAATTGTGCCTGTCGCGTGCGGTCAATGTTCAGGCGTAGTTCCAGGTCCTGCAGCGCGGCCTTGCTGTGCGCAAGCGATTGTGAGAGCATCTTCCGTTCGGTTTCCAGGTATTGATACTGTTGCTCCAGGGTCTGCAAGTCGAGTTGATTGAATTTCGACCTGACTTCGTTCAAGGCAATATTGAGCTCATCAAGCCTGGAGGTGCTCAACGCTTCTTTTTCATCCAGCGCTTTCAGTTGTTGCGTAATTGTCTCCACCAGCGCCTGGCTATGCCCTGCTTGCTGAGCAATCCATTTCGCCTGGCTTTGCGCTTTGTCTGCGCTCAATTGCCCCGCTGATAGCTCCTTTCCCGCGCGCTCCAATTTTGCGGCCAATTCCCGGTCCGCCTGCACCAATTGATTCATCCCTTCTTCAAGCGTGGAGAGACGCTGGCTTTCCTTGGATTCAATCTCGGCCGCTCCCTTGAGGGAGACATCCAGGCCGGCCACCGAGGCCTCCAGCTCGTCCACCAGCCGGGAATAGCTCACCTTTGAAGGTGACTTGCTCTTCCCCAGGATGGCAACCCCTTTTTCCAGGATTGTCTCTCCCTCAAGCGTAACAAAATTCCACCCGCCTGCTTTGCGCCGTAAGCTCAACGCGGCTCCCAGGTCTGAGACAACGAGGTAATCGCCCAAAAGGAGTTCGACCACCGGCCTGAGCGCTTCGTCACAGCTGACCAGTTCAGAGGCGATCCCCTCCAAGCGCTTGTCCTCCACAACCTTGGCGCGTTGCCTGGGCTGGACTTCCTTTTCCGGTAAAATGGCCACTCTGTCATTGACGGCCTGCGAGACATCATTTAAAAGGTGCTCATCAAATGCCGAACCACGCACCACGAGCAAGTCAACAGCCTCGCCCAGGGCCGCCGCTACGGCCTTTTCATACTTCTCAGGTACCTTCAACCGGGTGGCAATGTCCATCATTTTGCTGGATGGCCCTCCGTGTGAAGTGGTCTTCATCAACGCCCTGGCTCCTTCACCAAAACCAGCCAAACTTTCACGGCCCTGCTTTAGCAAGTCCAGACGATTAACCAGCTTGTTCTTCTCAAGGTTCAGGCGGTTGACCTGGCTTCGGTTTTGGTCCAAGGTGCGGCGAATTTCGCTGATTCTGTTTTGCATTTCAATCCGCGCGTTGGAAAGCCCGCCTCTTTCAGCTTCCAGGGACTGCACCAGGGCGGTTTGATCGTCAATGACTTGTTTCGCCTTGGAGAGTTGCTCATCAAGGACCGATTGCGCTTCCAGATTGTTCTTTTGATTTTTCTGGGTTTCGCGCAATCGCTCTCCCAAATCGCCTTTGCGGGAACGCATGCTGACCAGTTCCTTTTCTAGGTTGACCAGCTGCTGTTGTAGGTCCGCTCTGTCACGGCTGAGCTTGCCCTGGGCTTGCCTTGCCTCACCCAACTTGGTTTGCGCTGCCTGGTGTTGCGCGTTCAATCCAGTCAAGTCAGTGTCATGCTTCTCCAGCTCGGCCTTGTAGCTCGCATACTGCCCTTCTTCGGCTTGGATGGTTTCTTCAAGATGAGCCAGGTCGTTTTCAAGTTGTGCCAGGGCGTCCGCGTTTGCCTTCCGCCGCTCCTCAAGGATGGCCATGCTTTGGTTGCGGGACTGTAAATCTTCGTGAATTTGTCGGATTTGCGTATGTAGACGGTCAATTTCCGCGCGTTTCTGGTTAATGCTCTGCAGCAACCCCGCTGAAATTTGCTCCTGTGCCTTTGTGAAGTCCTGCTGGCTGATTAGTTGCGCCTGGAATTGCTCCACCTGGGCCCGGGTTTTGGTGATTTCCTCCAACGCCTTGTACCAATGGAAACCATACCACTGCTTCAGGTTACGCTTGAGGTCCTCCTGCACGAGCTTGAATTCACCCACCCTGGAAGCTTGCTTTTCCAGGTTTTTCATACGTGGTCGGATTTCGTCGATGATGTCCGCCGCTCTCTCAAGATTTCGCTCAGTCGCTTCCAACCGCCTTAGCGCTTCTTCTTTTCGCGAACGGTAAAGGCCAATGCCCGCCGCTTCTTCAAAGAGCATGCGTCGTTCGTCCGGTTTGATGGAAAGCGCGACATCCACCAGCCCCTGGCCGATGATGGTGTAAGTCCTGTCACTCAGGCCTGTCTTGGCCAGTAATTCATGGAAGTCTTTCAAACGCACCCGCTGGCCGTTGATGAGATACTCGTTGGCCCCATCTCGGTAGGCGCGGCGTGTGAGCACAACCTCTGCGTAATCAATGGGCAGCCAGCCGCTGGTGTTATTGAAGGAAATAGAAACCGCCGCCATGCCTGAGCGCGCGCGGTTTTCCGAGCCAGAGTAAATCATGTCTTCGGTCTTTTTGGCCCGTAACAATGAGTACGACTGCTCCCCGAGCACCCAACGGATGGAATCCGCTACGTTCGACTTACCCGACCCATTGGGCCCAACAATGGCCGTAATCCGGGCAGGAAATTGCAGGTTTGTCTGCCTGGCAAACGTCTTGTAGCCGTGCAGGTCAAGTGAGGTGAGTTTTGTTTCCATATGTTAGCCAGAAATCCCCAGGGCCTTAAGGCTTTCCTGCGCGGCCGCTTTCTCCGCGTGTTGCTTGCTCGGTCCGGATCCCGTGCTCAGCACTTTATCGTCCAGCACTGCCTTGACCACAAAGGTCTTGGCATGGTCAGGACCAATTTCATCCGCCAGTTGGTAAACCGGCGATGAGAACCCATGGGACTGCGCCCATTCCTGCAGCAGGCTTTTGGGGTCTTCTTCGAGGTGGTTCTTCACGATTTTTTCCGCCTCGACCTCAACCAGAGGGATGATAAACTCCCGCACGGTTTCGATATTCGTGCTCAGGTAGAGCGCCGCCACCACCGCTTCGAAGGCGTCGCACAGGATGGCGTCCCTGTTCCTACCGCCGCCCAATTCTTCGCCCCGCCCCAGCAACAAAGCCGAGCCCAGATCAATTTTCCGGGCAAAATCCGCGAGCTGCCTGGCCTGAACCAGGGCAGCGCGTATCTTCGTCAGAAACCCTTCCTTTTTTTCGGGGTACTTGTTGTACAGCCACTCCGCGATGATAAAACCGAGGATGGCATCACCAAGGAATTCGAGCCTTTCGTTTTCCTCGATGGCGTCCTTATTCTCGTTCAGATACGACCTGTGGGTTAGAGCCCGCGTTAGCAGAAAATCATCCGTGAAGTTCGCGGGCAATTTCGCGCGAAGGCGCGAAATCTCATGTGGGTCTGTCATTTTTCCTCCAAAGAGGGAACCCCCGATTCGTTTGACATTAACCACATTAATGGCAAACGAGCCATTGGTTCCTTGATGTCTTAATAATTTGATTTTAACCCAGAACCGCTCAATAACAAGACCACGGGTGGAGGGCAGATTTTTGCTATTTTTCTCCACGCCGCCAGGACCATGGCAGAAGTAGGCTCAACATAAAAACCCAGGTGGTTCAGCGCCTCCTTTGCTGTGAATATATCATTTTCAGTCACGATAACCAGGTCATCAACACCAGGTCTCATATGCTCCAAAATCTCCGGTCCCCTGCTCGGGTTTTCAACCTGGGTCCCTTCAGCCAGGCTGGTGCCCTGCGTTCCACTAAATGGCTGGTTTTGCCATTGGGCAACCAGCGGTGCGCAATTGGCAGGTTGCACACCGATAAACCGGGTCTGGGATTCCAGTCTCAGCGAGCGTTCAACCGCGCTGGTCCCTAGCATGGTCCCGAGCAGTAATGAGCCGTGACCCACTGGCGATATGATTGTCCCTGGCAGGCGCCCAAGCTGCTCAAAGATTTCGAAACCGATGGTGGCCATCCCACTCAGGCCAAAAGGCTGCAGCGCGTGGCTCGCATAAGGCAAGCCTTCCTCGTCAACAGCCGTCAGAACGGCCTTATGCGCGTTTTCCCGTACACCCTGCACCTCGATTACTTTGGCACCACACGCCTCAATTTGGTGCCTTTTTGGGCCGGAGGTTGAAGCCGGAACATAGATACGGCACTTAATCCCAAACGCGGTGGCGTACATGCTCAAGGACGCGCCCGCGTTGCCGGATGAATCTTCAACCACCTCTGTAATTCCCCGCTTGCGCATCTGGCTGACCAACACAGCGGTCCCCCTGTCTTTGAAAGACCCGCTTGGGTTCAGCTGTTCACATTTAAAGTAAAGAAGTGTACCTTCCACATCCACGGGCACCAGCGGCGTTTGCCCTTCGCCCAGCCATGATTGCGGCGCGTCTTCAGCCAGGCCAAAGGCACCCCGGTAGCGCCAAAGCCCAGTCTGCTCATGCGTAGGAATTGTGCCTTTTGGATATTCCAGGCCGGCCAAATGAAAAACACCGCCACACTTGGGGCAAACATGTGGCAAGTCCACTTCTGGGTATACCTGCTGACAGCTGGAGCAAAGATAGATGGTCATAAGCAACCATGCCTTCCGATTGCAATGCGTTGAATTGCTGAAAGTATACCCCCCATCCCGGTCACCGCAGCGAAATTTTTCCCACATTCCGGTCCGAAATGTCGTCAGACCTACACGCCTTCCTGTAATCCTCTAAGGTCAGCTATAATCAACCCATGAGCAAATCCTGGGCCCGAACAGGGGAAACCTACGAAATTGAAACGGATGTCTATAATGGCCCCCTGGACCTGCTTCTGGACCTCATCCAAAAAGCGGAATTGGACATCACCAAGCTGGCGATTGCCACTGTCACGGACCAATTCCTGTCTTACGTTGAGCAAAAGCAGCAAAAAGACCCGGAGAATATATCCGAGTTCCTGGTTCTGGCATCCAGGCTTATCCAAATCAAGTCCGAAGCCCTGCTTCCGCGTCCTGCCGTAATACAGGATGATTCCGAGGAGGATTTGGGCGAAGCCCTGGCAAGGCAGCTCATCCTTTACCGTGAGGTGAAGAAAGCGACCGCCTGGATGACGGATCGGGTGGAGCGGGGTTTACAGGGCTTCCTGCATATCCCCAGGTCTTATCCCGTGAACGTCCAGCTGGATTTGACTGGCGTCACCCTCACCGACCTGATTTCGGCGCTGGAGAACATCGCCACACGCGACGCGGTTCTGCCTGAAGGCGGCAGCATCAGCATCCCCAAAATGACCCTGCGCAAGAAGGTTGATGAAATCGTCCACCTCCTCAGGCTTGAGAAGGTTACCAATTTCGCGGACCTGACCGCGGAAAATCCAGGCAGATTGAACCGCATCGTCATATTCCTGGCCATCCTTGAACTCATCAAGCAGGATTTGGTTGAAACTGAACAGACAGCCACCTTCGCGAACATCACCATCACGGCCAACGAGCGCCTGAATTCCGAACGCGATGAAGAAATAACCATCGAGGACAATTGACGCGGACGTCTTACAAGCGCCTGAAAAACAAAACAGACTGTTATATAATTCTCATAGAGGAAACATGACAGACCAAGTATCTGAAACTGTAAAAAATGAAGTCCAGCCTGTTTCGTCCAAGGGCAAGGCTGGGTTGGTTATCGCGATCATTGTGGCCGTTCTTTTACTGGCCGCCCTGGTGGTTGGCATCATCTTCCTGGCGAAAGATCCAGCCGCCGCCAGCAATGTCCGCGATATCTTCATCATCCTGATTGCGCTACAGATGTTCGTGATTGGTGTTGCGCTGATTGTTTTAATCGTCCAACTTGCCATGTTGACCAATTTGTTGCAAAACGAGGTAAAGCCAATCCTGACCTCCACCACCGACACTGTCAACACCTTACGGGGTACCGTGCGGTTTCTCAGTGATAACATCAGCGAGCCGGTCATCAAGCTAAACGAAACGCTTGCCAGCCTTAAGAAATTATCCAACCTGTTTCACCTGAAGAATAACCAAGACTAATAGAGGAGTAAACATGTCAGAAAAAAATGATTTTGGAGCATTTGTAATGGGGTTCACCCTGGGCGCCTTGGCCGGTGCTGTGGTTTCTTTGATAATGGCCCCCCAGACGGGCGAAGATACACGCCAGATGATTAAGGAAAAGGCGATTGAGCTCAAGGATAAGGGTAATGAGACCTTTGAAGAAACCAAGCGCAAGGCTGAAGTTGCTTATAAAGACGCCCTGACCAAGGCCGAGGAACTCTCCGCCGTCACCAAGCAGAAAGCTGTCGACCTGGCTGCTGCTGCGAAAGAAAAAGCAGGTAGCGTCACCCGGTCAGCCAAGGTGAAGCTCGACCAGGCTGTGGAAGAAGTGGAAAAAGCGGCCGAAGAAATCGCCCCCACCGAGGAACCAAAGGAATAATCCCCAGGTTTCTTCGCGCGAAAAGTAAAAACAACAACCAGCAGGCCGGGATGTTAATTCCGCTTGCTGGTTATTATTTAAGCAGGAAACAATGTTAATCCGTAAATAATCTTGACTTATACCATCTGGCATGATAATATAGTGCCTTGCGTTGGGGGCGTGGTGTAGTGGTCGAACATGCGGCCCTGTCAAGGCCGAGACCGCGGGTTCAAATCCCGTCGCTCCCGCCAATAGACCCACTCTCAATAGAGTGGGTCTTTTTTTTATTCCAATTCCTGTCATAGAAAAAGGCTGCCCAACCTGGGCAGCCTTCTCTAAAAATCTATAGCGACTCTCTTGTTATTCTGGTTGAATGCCCAATTCATGGGCGCGTTCGGCCATCAGAGCGCGCAGCTTGGCAGAGTCCTTCGGGTACGTGAAATAAAAACCTGAGAAAAGTATCGCACACAGTATCCATGGGAACGGTATGGTCCACAGCATGGCGGTTTGCAGGTTAATCTTATCCGCGATGTTGCCAAAGACCAGCGCGGCGATTGCCGCGAAACCGCTCTCGATGAACGTTGTCATCGCGAATGCGGTTGAGCGCAGTTCCGGTGGCACCACGCCTTGCATCATGGGCTCTTTCGCGCCTTTTCCCGGCCAGCTAATCAGTAAGGCCGTGATAAAACATAAACCCGCCAGCGCGGCGATACTCCAATCTTTGGTGTGTGTAAACAGGTACCAGGTGAAAGGAATACCCAAAACAACGGAGATTTGTCCGACCATGGCCCGCCCATATTTGGGATTGACCTTTTCGGCCCAATCGCCCAGGATACCGCCAATTACATTGCTGATGGCAGTTCCTATCACGACCACGCCCATCAGCAGTGGTGCGTCCTGTGTGCTCAATCCGCGTTCTTCAACCAGCCAGAGGATTAGGAACGCCCCCATCACCACCCAGGGCATTGAGCCAGCCAGCCCCTGGACGATGGCCACCTGGATGGTAGGGATAGAGAGTACCTTCTTGATATCGCTGAATTTGGCTTTGTACTTATTGGCGTCTTCGATGGTGAGCTTCCCTTGCATTTCCGGTTCGGCGGCACCACGCACCGGCTCTTTCACAACAAAGAGGATAACAAACCCGGAAATGATGCTCGCGATGCCAAGGATGATGAAGCCGTACCGCCATAACTCAGGCGTTGCCAGCCGGCCAAGCCCAACGGTGAAAATGATGATGCCAAAAACGCCGATGGATTCCAAAATACCAAGCATGCGTCCGCGAATCCTAGGTGCGAAGGTATCCGCCATGATGGAAAAAGTCGCCGGCATCAGGCACCCCAGGCCGATGCCAGAAATCACCCTCACCCACAACAGCTGTGAAAAATTCTGCGTGAACCCCACCAGAACCGTCCAAACGCCCCAAAATCCGGTCCCCCAAAACAGGACTTTTCGGCGTGAGTAGCGGTCCGCCAGGTACCCCCAGAACGGTGAGCTCAAGGATTGAAGCAGGCTTCGAATGAAGGTGATTAAGGACAAGTTCGAGATGGAGAGGCCCCAAATCGCTTTAAGCACCGGGCTAAAGATGGACATAGCCTGCCCCTCGCCCTGGTCCACGAAATAGCCGAGGGAAAGGGCGGCCAAATTCTTGATTTTTTGGGGTTCAATTTTTTCTTTTTGTTTGGGTGCAACGACAGTTGATGATTCCACAAATTTTCTCCTTTATTAAATTTCCTAATTTTACCTCGCTGAACTGGCTTTTTGATGGCGCGTTGGTTTTCTCCGGTAAAATTGGGGAACTATCATTTAAGACGCGAGGAAAAAATGCTCCCCAGTTCAGTCCCTGTTTTTCACCCCATTGCTACTCCAGCTGCTGTCGTCACTTGCGGCAAAGCCCGCTTCACCGTCCTCAAGAGCCGGCTGATCCGGATGGAATATGACCCGGATGCCCACTTTGATGACCGCCCCAGCCAGGTTTTTTGGTATCGGGAACAAGCGGTTCCCTCTTTCCAGGTGCACGACGAAGGCGATAGGCTGGTGTTGGAGACCAGCCACCTGGTCTTGCGCTTTAAAAAGGATGGCGAATTTCACTGGCGGGACCTCGAGATTTTCATCAAAGAAAGCAACCGCACCTGGCACTATGGGGACCGGGATTACACCAACCTGCGCGGCACCGCCCGGACCCTGGACCGCGCCAATGGCCGCATCCCCTTGGATACGGGCCTGGCCTCCCGTTCAGGCTGGAGCCTGGTGGACGACAGTGCCAAGCTGGTTTTTGATGAGACCGGTTGGCTAACCCCGAGGAACAAGGCCGAAGGCTACCAGGACCTGTATTTCTTTGGATATGGCGAGGCCTATACAGACGCCATCAAGGAATACCAGGACATCACCGGGAAGCCGGGCCTGCTGCCTCGCTGGGCGTTAGGTAACTGGTGGAGCCGCTATTGGGCCTACAGCCAGGAAGAGCTGCT
Source organism: Chloroflexota bacterium (assembly GCA_029777225.1). Classification (GTDB taxonomy): domain Bacteria; phylum Chloroflexota; class Anaerolineae; order Anaerolineales; family Anaerolineaceae; genus Mesolinea. The sequence continues at coordinate 12,929 of JAKOSR010000164.1, read as the reverse complement.
GGACCTGATGCTTGACTTCCAGGCACAGAATATACCGCTTAGCATCTGCATCGTGGATATGGACTGGCATATCACTAAAACCGGAAACACCAGCAGTGGTTGGACTGGGTATTCGTGGAACAGGGAGCTCTTCCCGAAGCCCGAGCAGTTCATTGACGACCTGCACGCCCTCAACCTCAAGACCGCGCTCAACCTCCACCCCGCGGAAGGCGTCTATCCTCACGAAACCCAGTACCCCGAGTTCGCTCGCAGCCTGGGCGTAGACCCTGAAAGCAGGCAACCGATCGCCTTTGATATCGCGTCCAAACCCTTCACCCAAAGCTATTTTGAGCTGCTCCATCACCCGCTTGAGAAATTAGGTATCGATTTCTGGTGGCTGGACTGGCAGCAGGGCACGCGTGCCACGCTCGCGGGGCTGGACCCGTTGTATTGGTTGAACCACTTGCACTATTTTGACCTTGGGCGCGAGGCCACCAAACGGCGCTTCATCTTCTCGCGTTGGCCTGGTTTGGGCGGCCATCGCTACCCGATTGGTTTTTCTGGCGATACGATTGTCTCCTGGGAAAGCATGGCCTTCCAACCCGAATTCACCGCCACCGCGGCGAATGTGGCCTATGGGTGGTGGAGCCACGATATCGGTGGGCATTGCGAGGGTATTGAGGACGCTGAACTTTACACCCGTTGGGTGCAATTTGGCATTTTCAGCCCCATCATGCGCCTGCACTCCACCAACAACCCCTATTGTGACCGCCGGCCTTGGGGGTACGACCTGGATACCCTTGCGGTGACCCGCGTCGCCCTACAGCTCCGGCGTCAATTAATCCCTATGCTCTATTCAAGCGCGTATCACAACGCCCAAACAGGTGAACCCATCCTCCTGCCCATGTACCATGCCTGGCCAGAGGAGGAGGAAGCTTACCGTTGCCCGCAGGAATACCTTTTCTGTCAAAACCTTCTGGTGGCTCCATTTGCTCAACCCGCTGACCCGGACACCGGCCTGGCGCGCCAGGTGGCCTGGTTGCCAGCTGGGGATTGGTACCATTTCCTCACTGGGGAATATCAGGAAGGTGGCGGCTGGCTCAGCATGTATGGAAACCTGGATGAAGTTCCGGTTTTTGCCAAAGCGGGAGCCATCATTCCCATGGATGTGGATAGAACCTCGAACGGCGTCGCGAATCCGACCCAGTTGCTGCTCAAAGTTTTCGCGGGCGCGAATGGCGCTTTTGACTTGTACGAGGACGATGGCGAAACCCAGGCTTACTTGAATGGGGATTACACCTTGACGAAGCTGGAGCTGGAAAGCACTGACCGGGTGCTACGTTTCAGCAAGCAGGCCGTGGTTGGAAACCCGGAGGTCCTGCCGGAGGCACGCGAGTATCGCCTGGAGTTCTTTGGGTTATCCCAGCCGGAGGACATGCGGCTGCTGGTTGGGGATGAGGAATTGCACGTTGAATATGCCTACGACCAAGCCAATCACTGCCTGGTTGTCGGTCCCATTTCCTGCGCGCATACGCAACCGTTCACTCTCGAATTGAGCGGCGTGAAAACCGCCCGGGAAGGTGTGGACATGCACACCCGCCTGGAACACGTTATAAAACCTGCCAAAATCCCAACGATCGTCAAGCAAATCTTCTGGCAGCGCCTGGAAGGCATCCTGGCTAATCCCTTATCCTTCCTCGAAATCGCTCATAATTTTACCGAAAGCCAGCAATTGGCCATCTTTGAAGCCATCTTCCCCTTGCGTGTGGATCCTATCTCCACGGATCCAAAGATCGCCTACGCGGATATGCGTGATTTTTTCAGCAAGATGGGATAAATGCGGGCATTGAATTGACAGGGCGGCCGTGGCCGCCCTGTTCTTTGAAATTTCGTTAAGTTTTACCTGGATCAAGGTCCTGGAATTGGAGGGACTTCTTCCACGTCCTCAGCATTGCCCCCATCGGCTGTTTTCACTTCTCCCGCCTTGGAATCCATCACTCGTTCATCCAGGCGCAAGGGCTGGTCCAACATGGCTTCGTTGATGATTTTTCGGGGATAGTTGCGAATTTCATCCGTGGTTTGGACTACATCCCGAAAAACAGCATTTCGGCTCAGCTTCCTAAAACTCTCGCCAAGCTTTCTGCCAACCTCCGTAATCCTGGAAGGACCCAGGATGATGAAAGCCAGTACGAGAATGAATAGGATTTCCGGCCAGCCGAGATTAAGAAAATCCATTGTTTACCATCATCCCGGATCGCTTATTCCTGCTTGTTGGCCTGGTCTGAGCCAGCTGTTTTCTCTTTGGTTTCTTCGTCGGTCTTTTTCTCGCCGCTCAGGCCTTCTTTGAAGGCGCGTATCCCCGAACCCAATTCACCGCCGATTTTGGAAATACGTCCCACCCCAAAGACCAGGAGTAATACCACGACAATCAACAAAATCTCCGGCCATCCGATTGTGCCACCCATATCAATTCTCCTCCGGCTTGACGCCCTGTTTTCGTTTTTGTCCGAGCGACGCCAAACCAATGCTAAACAAATATAACGCAAAAAGCGGAACCATAAAAATCGCCATGTTGACCGGATCTCCGGTCGGCGTTATCACCGCCGCCAAAATAGCGATGACCACAATAGCCACCCGCCACCCCTTCAGCAGGATTTGGGCGGTTACAATCCCAACCCGCGCCAGGATGAAAAACAAGAGGGGCAGCTCAAAACTTACCCCAATCCAAAATAGAAGGTTTGTCAAAAACGCGAAGTAGGATTTGATGCGCAGAAGGGTTTGAACGTCCAGGAACTCATTAAAGAATTTCATGGCTGCCGGCAGCATCACCCAAAAGGCGAACGACACCCCTACCAGGAAAAGGATGGTTGCGAAGGGTACCGCCAGCAGGATTGATTTCTTCTCCTGGGGCGTGAGTCCCTTGCCGATGAAATCGAAAAGCTGGTAGAAAATCCAGGGAAGGGAAATTATCAGCCCCACTAATAAGGCTACGCGCATATAGACCGAGACCGTCTCAGTCACTTCAATCGCCTGCAGATTTTCAATCCCACCCACCGGCTGCGCGAGAAAATCCAGGATGCGGCCAGTAATGAAAAAGGCCATCGTGATGCCCACCGCCAGACCAATGAGGGCCCTAAGTAGATTTTTTCGCAGCTCTTCAAGATGCGCCCAGATATCCATCGTGTTCTCAGATGCCATAACTTGATTATACTTTTACCTTTGGTCCAATTCCCTGGCCGTATAGTCGCCTGGCGAAGCAAGGGTGCAAGTCAGGATTGGAGCGTAATTTTACGGTGATTTTCCCCTCCTGGAGGGAATCAAAAGGGTAGTCTCCGCCCAGCCGCCATCAGACACGCCAACTGTTATGGTGTTGGGGAACTGTCACGCTTTAGGCTGGCCAGGTTAATCGGGAAGCGAGTGGATGAAATCCAGTAAGACCGGGAGGGGCTTAGGTGCTTTTTGGGGGCCAAGCTGCATCTGGATGATGCCTGGGTAACGCGCGTTGAAAAAACGCACAAAATCCGGGCGGAAGGTTATTATGGCAAGGCGGAATTTACCGGCATCCAAGATATCGAGCGCCCGGGCCCAGCCTTTGTTTTGCGTGACCTCGAGCGGTCCCAGTTCATCGATGACCAGCACATCGGTGGTTTCCTGGTTAAGCAATGCCGTTTCGGCCCAGGCTAGCGTCTCGGGGAACAATTCCCACTTGCCCACCACCAACTGTGATTCGGCCTTGGCAAGGCGAGCCAGCGTTTTGTGTTCACCGCCCGGAAAAAGCAGCGTCTCTATCCCGACCTTGACGTCTCCCTTGAAGACCGCGGGTGAAATAAAACCGCTCACGAAACGGCCCTCCAGGCTCAATTTCTCTGAAATTTCCTTACAAAGCGAAGTCTTGCCGCTGCCACTCTCCCCATATAGTCCAATAATCCGGCTCATGCGGCATCCCCTTTGCTGAAGGCTTGCCCTATAATTTCCTGGCAGGTGCCCAATATCAGCTTGGTTGCCAGCACAAGCGCTTCTTCATCCAAGTCAAACTTGGGATGATGGTGTGGGAAATCCGAGCCATCGCCGACCTTGCCCGCGCCGGTCAATATCATGGCCCCGGGAACTCGCGAAAGGAATTCCGCCATGTCTTCAGCCATCATCGTGCGGTATTCGGTTGCCACCTGGCATTCCGGTAGCAAGTTCTTCACAGCCTTTTGCGCCAGGGCCGTGACCTTTGGGTCGTTCACCACGGCCGGCGTATCCATCCAAACTTCAGTCTCCGCCACGCAGCCAAGCCCCACGGCGATGGAGGTGCTGATTTGCCTTAATCTCTTAGAGACCATCTCGAAGGTGGCTTCATCAAATACACGGATGGTGCCCCCCAGCATGACCTCATTGGGGATGATGTTATAGGCACTGCCACCGTGCACCTGCGTGATGCTCACGACCGCGCTCCTGTTGGGGTCCAGGTTGCGTGAGACGATGGATTGGACCGCTGAAATAATCTGTCCGGCGGCAATGATGGGGTCAATCGTGGATTGCGGTCGGCCGCCATGCCCGCCTTTGCCAAGGATGGTTATCTTAAATGTTGCCGAGGCGGCCATCATCGGGCCTGGTGTGATGCCAAACCAACCCACAGGTGCCTCCACCCAAACATGCGTGGCCAGGGCGTAATCTGGCTTTGGGTTTTCAAGCACACGCCCGGTAATCATGCCCTTAGCGCCTCCTCCGATTTCCTCGGCCGGCTGGAAAACAAGCTTGAAGGTTGCCGGCCACTCCTCGATGTGTTCCGCCAGCAAGCGCGCGATAACCAGGCCAATGGCCATGTGGCCATCATGCCCGCAGGCATGCATCACCCCGGGGTTGGAGGAGATAAACGCGTGGGTATTCTCTTCCTGGATGGGCAGGCCATCCATGTCAAAGCGTAAGAGAATCACCGGCCCCTCAACATTTCCTGAAATCAGGCCCACCACGCCGGTTTGCCCAACCGCGGTTTGCACTTCGTAACCCAGGCTGGTCAATTCATCCGCCACCCGTTTGGATGTGGCAAATTCTTTGTATGACAATTCAGGGAACTTGTGCAGCTCCCGCCTGAGCGCGCCTAACCGCTCGCGCTGGTTTTCAACGATTTGATTTATGTTCATGGGTTATTTCCGAAACTGGATGCGCTGGAAGGCCTCGCAATAGCGGCCATCCGGCGTTTGGTTTTCAATACGCCTTTGTTCCTGGTGCGCCAGGAATTCCTGCGGCTCCCCGATTTGGGACGCATGGCACAACAGGGCCTGGGTGCGGCGTTCCCAATACGACGTGACATCCAATTGAAAATTGGGTTTGGCCGGCAAGCTGAGCCACAGCTCAGAAACCGCGTGTGGCGTCAGGCCCTCTTCCAACAGCTCAGGGAAGAACGCCGGATTACCGACGGCCGGAAAAACCGCATCCACCACCATCTGACCGGCTGCCCGGTGATCCGGGTGGTTCAGGTAGGTCCCATGCATGTAATAGTTGGTTGGGTCACAGCTCACCACGATATCCGGCTTTTTGGCCCGGATTAAAGCGACCAGCCGCTTTCGGGAGTCCAGCGTGGGCACCAGGTATCCGTCGGGATAATCCAACCAGGTGATGTCACGCACCCCCAACACCGCGGCCGCCTCTTGTTGCTCGCTTTCGCGCAAGCGTGCCAAGACCTTGGGCTCCGAATGCTCGGGGCTGACGCCGTTTTCGCCGTGGGTCAACAAAGCGTATTCCACGGTGTGCCCGGCAGCGGTCCAACTGGCGATGGTTGCCCCTAAAAAGAATTCCGGGTCATCCGGATGAGCCAGGATGACCAGGATTTTTTTATTATTTACCCAATCAAGGTTTTGCATTACTTTGGTCTATTTCGATTAAAGCGATCAGGGCGTGGTTTCCCCTGGTTTTGTGGCTGGGTGGTTTCCCCTTCAGTGGTTGACCTGGCTTCGCGCTGATTGGGGCGCTTTGTCCCTTCCTTGTTGCCGCCACGCCGGTCGTCACGCCGGCCCTGGTTTCTGCCCCGGTTTCCCCTTTGGTCCCGTTCGGTGTTGGGTGCCCCCGAGGGCTTTTCGCTGCGGGCGGGTTTGTCGCCCTCACGGCCCTCAAGCCCGCGTCCACGCGACCCTTGCGGTTGAGGCCGCCTTTGCTCCAGCTTTGGGCCTGATTCGATGCGCACCATCTCAACATCCTCGTCGTCATCCGGGATTTCGTATTGATTGAATACTGGTTTGGGTGTGTTATCCACCAGCACGCCGGTTTCCAATTCCTGCCTCGTGAACTGCCTTGGGCCTGAGCCGGGCAAATCGACCACAATCGAATCACTTAACGGCAACACCTGGACGACCTTGCCCTCCCCCAGTGGCGTCTGAACCACTTTTTTACGTTTGGGGAGATTTTTGCGCGCTTCCTCGTACATTTCGTGTTCAAAAATCAGGCAGCAGCGCAGTCGGCCGCAAATGCCCGTGATTTCTGCTGGCGTGAGCGAGATATCCTGGGACTTGGCCATTTTAATCGAGATGGAACTAAACTCCGTCAAAAACCGGGAGCAACAACGTTTCTCAATCCCGCACGCGCCCAAACCGGAGATGAATTTGGCCACATCCCGCGGACCCACCTGGCGAACTTCCAGGCGGACATCTTTGAACAGGTGCGAAACTTCCCGCAGGAAACTTTTTATGTCGAAACCGGATTCGGGTTCATAATTCAGGAACAGGGAAAGCCGGGTGGAGTCAAAGGAATACTCGGCATCCATGATTTTTACCGCGTTCCAGCGGGAGTGCCTGAGGAAATTGGCCACCTGCTCCACGGCTTCCTTTTCCTTGTCGCTTAAAGCGTCCATTTGCATCAGGTCCTTGGCCGTCGCGACGCGTTCGATTAACTGGATTTCATCGGGATTGCCGGCTGGGGTGACGTTCAGAACCGCCACCTTGCCCATTTGCTTGCCCCGTGCGGTATTCACCAGCACATAATAGCCCACTTCAAGCTCGCTATCCGTAGGAGCTGCGAAGTGATAAATTTTTCCGACGGGAGTGAATTGGACTCCCAGGTAAGTATTTTCTGTCATGGTAAGCAAATTATAACATCCGGCCGTTTACTGCTTGAAGGCGGTCTTGCTCATCTCCGCCGCGATGGTGCAGGTCAGGGCGTCGTAGGCTTCTGAGGTGGCACTTGAAACGTTCAGGCTGGTAGCAGGTGAACCAATATCACCGCCCTGGGCCACGGCTGGGTCCAACGGAATCCTGCCGAGGAAAGGCACGCCCGCCCGGTTGGCCAGGTGTTCTCCACCAGCTTCGCCAAAGACGTGCAGATGGCTTCCATCCGGCATCTCAAGGTAAGCCATATTCTCAACAATGCCCAAAACGGGCACTTCGAGCTTATCGAACATGGAAATCGCCCGGTAAGCGTCATCCACGGAAACCTGCTGGGGCGTGGTGACCACCACAGCGCCGGAAATCGGTAGCGATTGGGCCAGGGAAAGTTGCACATCCCCAGTTCCAGGCGGGAGGTCGACCACGAAATAATCCAAATCGCCCCAATCAAAATCGGTAAGGAATTGCTTGATGGCCGTATGCAGCATGGGGCCACGCCAAATCAGGGGTTGGCCATCCTGTACCAGGAAGCCAATCGAAACAACTTTCATCCCCATGACCTCTGCCGTCCGGATTTTGGGTCCGTCCCCTTCGGGCAGCCGGTCAATGCCCAGCATGCGCGGGATATTGGGGCCATAGATGTCCGCGTCCAGCAAACCCACTTTGGCGCCCTGGGCAGCCAGCCGCGTAGCCAGGGCAACCGCGACCGTGGATTTTCCCACTCCGCCCTTGCCCGAACCCACCGCGATGACGTGGTTGAAGTGATTGGTATCGATATCCACGGATTTCGGGGACTGCACGCGTGAAATGGTGTTTATACGCACTTCCTTGGCTCCTGCCAGGGTTTGGACAGCCCGGCGCGCGTCTTTTTCAATCTGGCCGCGCAACGGACAGGCCGGCGTCGTCAGGACGATGGAAAAACTGGCGGTATCGCCATCCACTTCCAGGTCCTCAATCATTTTCAAGGTCACCAGGTCCACCCGCAAATCAGGGTCGAGCACGGTGGAAAGGGCTTTTAGAACTGCTTCTTTAGTTAGCATCAAATTACGCTCCGAATAATTTTGTTATTGCCAGGCAATGATTTTACTATAGCGTTGGCGCCACCATCCCCACGCGAACAAGGTTCACTCCACGGTTACCGATTTTGCCAGGTTGCGCGGCTGGTCAACATCCAGGCCCAGGGCCGTGGCAATGTGATAGGCAAAGATTTGCAGCGGGATGACATCCACCACTGGGCTGAGCAACCAGGGCGTTTTTGGAACCCACATGATTTCATCTGCCAGGGTCGGGATAAGCTCATCCCCTTCCGTGGCAACCGCGATTACCTTGCCGCCCCTGGCTTTGGCCTGTTCCACCTGGCTGATCATCTTATCGTACCAGTCGTCCTTGGTGGCGATGACCACCACGGGTAATTCCTTGTCCACCAGGGCGATGGGGCCGTGTTTCATTTCACCCGCCGGGTAGCCCTCCGCATGGATATACGAAATTTCTTTTAATTTCAAGGCTCCTTCGTAGGCAATTGGCATATTAATCCCGCGACCAAGGTAAAGAGCGCCTTTGACGTCTTTGAACTTTTCCGCGATGAGGGCTACTTCAGGTTCTCGTTCGAGCGCCTTTTCCACCAGGCTGGGAATTTTCAGCAAGTCCTTCACCAACTCAATCCGCCGGCTGCGGGAAAGCAACCCACGCACGTCCGCGAGGTATACCGCCAGCATGTAAAGGTCCATCAAGGGGGCGGTGAAGGCTTTGGTTGAAGCAACCCCAATTTCCGGCCCAGCTTGCATGGAAATGCAGCCATCCGCCTGGCGCATGGCCTGGGAACCAATCGCGTTGACGATTGACCACAGCAACGCGCCTTTTTTACGGCCTTCTTCCATTGCCGCGAGTGTATCTGCGGTCTCCCCGCTCTGGCTGATGGCGAGCACAACGTCGTTTTCCCCGACGATGGGGTCGGCGTAACGGAATTCCGAGGCCACCAGCACCTCCACCGGGATGCGCGCGATGCGTTCCAGGAGAATCTTGCCAACCATACCCGCGTGCGCGGCTGTTCCACAAGCAGTGATGAAGATTTTTTGAATGGACATGGCGGTCTGTTCATCCAGGTTCAGGCCATCCAGCTTGATGCGATAGTTATCAAAATCCACGCGGCCAATCAGTGTGTCGGAAAGGGCACGCACCTGCTCGTGGATTTCCTTCTGCATAAAATGCCGGTAATTGCCCTTTTCCGCTGATACCGGGTCCCAGGGAATGGTTTGCAGCTTGGGCGTAACCGCCTTTCCGGCCAGGTTCTCAACCTGGAAGTGGTCCTTGCGGATAATAGCGATTTGACCAGATTCCAGGAAGACCATGTTGCGCGTGTGCTCCACGATGGCTGGGACATCACTGGCGATAAACATTTCGCCCTCGCCCACCCCAATGGCCACACCCCCGGCGTTGCCCAGGCGGGCAGCAATCAACCGGTCCGGCTCATCCGCGCTCATCACCACCAGGCCATGCGCGCCTTTCAGCCTCTGCAAGGTTTTTTGGACAGCCCGAAAAAGGTCCTTTTCCACCGCGTAAAACTTTTCGATCAAGTGCGCGATGGTCTCCGTGTCCGTTTCAGAGCGAAATTCCACGCCTTCCGCGCTCAACTCCTCGCGCAAGGTCAGGTAATTTTCGACGATGCCATTATGCACAACCACCACGCGCCCGTTGGCCGAAAGATGCGGGTGCGCGTTTTGCTGGCTTGGCGCGCCGTGCGTCGCCCAGCGAGTGTGGCCGATGCCAATGTTCCCGCTGATGGGCTGCTCCGCCACCAGGGCTTCCAAGCGCCTGATTTTACCCGCGTCGCGCCGGACGCCAATGAGGCCATCAGACAACACCGCAATCCCCGCGGAGTCGTACCCACGATACTCCAGCTTTTTCAGACCCTCGATGATTATCGGCGTCGCGTCGCGCTCACCAATGTAAGCAACAATTCCACACATGATCAATGCTCCTTTTAGCATCCGGCAACACTGGAAAAACCAGCATGGGAGGCTTAGTCATATTTGTTTGTTGTCTCACACAGGAAATCAGATGGAAACCATCCGGGGGGCATCCGCCGATCTGTCGATTTTCCCAGTTTACTGGTTAACCTTTCCTCGAGGAAAGGAACCCCCGCCCTCGTCACTCAGCCAAAGCCGAGCCAGGCGCTTGTTTCCCTATGTGCATGCCATTATATCTTATCCTCAGTAATCGGTCCCAGCCCGTATGCCTGCCGCAACCTGGCGTAATCTTGGGGCGTGTCGGCATCCCAACCCATGGTTTCATCCAGCCACTCGAGTTGCAAGACCCGAAATTGACCCATCACCTGGCGGCCACCCGCATCCCCGCGCAAGGTTTTCAAGGCCTCAAAACTGGCCCTGGGGAAAAACACCGGGTTCCCAGGCCGGCCCAGATAAAGTGGCTTGACAATCGCCATCCTTTGCCTGGCCAGGCGCAGGATGGCGTCAATCAAGGTAACAGAAACCTGGGGTTGGTCCGCGTGCAAAAAGAGGACGCCTTCAACATCGTCAGGCAAACCTTCCAGCCCGGCCCGAATCGAGGTGCTGACTCCTTCAGCCCAGCTGGTGTTGATGACAACATGCACAGGTTGGTTTATGGTGGGTTGCACCTGGCCGGCATAAGCCCCCAGCACAACCACCACAGGTGAAAGCCCCGCGGCCAGGGCCGTGCAAATGACCGTGTTGACCAGGTTATCTTTTTCCCATGTCAGCAGCTGTTTGGGCGCACCAAAACGGCTGGATTCACCCGCCGCGAGTATGATGGCCGCTATTGACACGTCAGCCCTCCCTGACCAAAACAGGACTCACGCCATCAGCCATCAAAGGGTGGCAGTTTTCCCAGCCCGCGCAAGACAGCCTCCCCCGTCAGGGGGAAGCTGTGAAAACGAATGCCAACAGCGGTATGGACTGCGTCAATCACGGCCGGCGCAAAGGGCAGGTAGGGCATTTCTCCCATACCACGCGCGCCATACGGCCCAATGGGGTCCGGGTATTCCAGGATTAAGCTGCGGGTCTTATCCGGGATGTCCATCACGGTTGGAATCATATACGTGGAAAGCTCCTTGGTCAGGGCTTTTCCATTTTTCTGCTTCCAGTCTTCCAGCAGCGTGTACCCGGCAGCCTGCACCACGGCCCCTTCAATCTGCCCCTCCACCATGGCCGGGTTAACCGCCTGGCCGACGTCATCCGCGCAAATGACCTCGCGCAAGCGCACTTCGCCAGTCCGGTCGTTCACCTCCGCCAAAACCGCCTCAGCCACGTAACCGTAGGTGAAGTTAGGCATGCAGTGGCCATCTTGCTTGTCCATGAGGGTTGTGGCGGGAGGTCGATACACAAATTCTCCCACCGCTGGCCGCTCGCCGGCTTCCCAGCGCTTCAAGGCTTCCCTGGCGGCGCCAATGGTCGCGTTTCCGCCCATGTGGGTCATGCGGGACGCGGAAACACTGCCCGTGTTCAACGAGGTGGCCGTATCAGAAAAATGGGTTTCAATCTTCTCGATGGGAAGGTTCAAGGCTTCCGCGGCCATTTGAACAAAAACGGTATGCGCGCCTTGCCCCACCTCAGCCCCACTGTGGAAGAGCTTGGCCTTGCGGATTTCATCTTCACCTTCCAGGATGATGGTTGCCCCGCAGTTCTCAGGCGCGCCGAAAGAGAAGCCAACATTCTTGTACCCGCAGGCAAACCCCCAGCCCTGGTGCAGGTTGGGTTGTGTTTGCTGGATTTTCTCCGGAGCCTGCCAGCCGGCTTCCGTTTCGCGCCAGCCAGCCGCCAGGGCACATTCACGCACGACCTCACGGATGGTCACGCCGGCCGGTAACTGGCTGCCCATGGAAATGGTCGCGCCCTCGTGGAAGAGGTTCCGCATGCGGATTTCAACCGGATCCATGCCCAAGGCTTCAGCCAGCAAGGCCACCTGGTTTTCCGCCATGAAAGCCGCCTGGGGTCCTCCAAAGCCCCGGAAAGCCCCGCCAGGGATGTTGTTGGTGTACACGGAGTACAAATCCGAGCTGACATTGGGAATTTCATAGGGTCCGGTCGCAAGCAAGGTTGAGTTACCCAGCACCTTGGTGGAGGTGTAGAAATAGGCTCCACCATCCTGGTAAACTTCGCATTGGGCTGCCAGGATTTTGCCGTTGCTATCCGCGCCCCATTTGGCCTTGAGCCGATAATAATGCCTTTTGTGATGCCCAATTATGGATTCTTCCCGGCTCCAGACAATGCGCACAGGCCGGTTGATGCCTTTCTCACGCAGACGCATTACAGCCAGCGCCAGGATGATTTGTACGGACATATCCTCGCGTCCGCCAAACGCACCGCCGATGGCAGGGTAAATCACCCGCACCTGGTCTTTTTCCAGGTTGAGCGCGTGGCAGATTTGTTCCTGGTCTTCATGCGTCCATTGCCCCGCGGTGACAACCGTAATTCGCCCTTCCCCATCGTGGAATGCGACACCAGCTTCAGGCTGGAGATACGCGTGCTCCTGGACGGGTGTCTGGTACTCTTTTTCAACGATAACCGCGCATTGTTCGAAGGCCCTCTCCACGTTCCCAAATCGCACAATATTGTGGTGAAAAATGTTGCTCGATCGCTCTGGATGCAGGATGTAAGCGCCTGGTGCGAGGGCTTTATCTATGCTGTCCACCAGGGGGAGGTCCTCGTAAGTTACCTCAATCAAACCAAGCGCCTGCCTGGCAATTGCCTCTGTTTCGGCCACCACCAGTGCCACCTGGTCGCCTTCAAAACGCACCCGGTTGGCGTAAGGCCGATTGGAGCCCGGGCCACACAACACCGGTTGATCCATCGCAATCAGTCCATATTCGTTGTTTGGCACATCCCTGGCCGT
>JAKOSR010000163.1 GCA_029777225.1 Chloroflexota bacterium | reverse complement strand
CTTTCCTTAACATGTAAAAGTGCCATGGATCCGAACGCAAATGCGCGCAGGCTAAGCCCTGTGCACGGCTCATCCGGGGTTGTTGTGACTGGAATTATTCGGAAGCGGTCCTTCGGGTGCCATATGCGAAACCGGCAGGTCAACGCCAACACCTGACAGTTATACAGTTGGGTACTGTTGGATTGTCTAAAGAGGGGGACGTGTTAATTAGCTGGGCCGGAGTGGGAAAGCGGTGAAGTATAATGAGAATTCACGGTTTCAACCTATGAATACACCAAAAAAGACGTCCTGGCCGATAACCATACGCTGGGTGGGCACGGTCCTGTCCCTGGCCCTGCTGGTTTGGCTGTTGTCCAAAGCCGGCCTGCGGGAAACCTGGCAGGTTGCCCGCCAGCTTTCCGCCTGGCGGTTGCTTGCCGTGGTTGGGCTGGTTTTTGTTTCCCGCGTCGCCACATTTTTGCGTTGGAACACGCTCCTCAGCGTTGAAAACGCCCGCGTAGGCTGGCGTGAAAGTCTCAAGCTCACCTTCGCCGGCCTGTTTTCCTCCAACTTCCTGCCCACCACCATTGGGGGGGATGTGGTCCGTCTCGCCGGGGCCATCCGTCTCAACCTGGATGCGTCCCTGGCCGCCGCCTCCCTGGTGGCAGACCGCCTCGTGGGCATGACCGGTATGGTGCTCGTCCTGCCGTTTGCCATCCCCGGCGCGCTCACCTACCTGCGCGACCGTCCCGCTGGCAATGGCCTGGCGCCAGCCTGGACCTCAGCGAGCGTGATTGGCGTCGCCTGGCAGAAGCTGAAGGATGCGTTCGTCAAGGTTTTCTCCAATTTTCGCTTCTGGATTAAACACCCGCTCATCCTTCTGCAGGCACTGGGCTTCACCCTCGTGCATCAGCTTGCCCTCTACCTGATTATCCGCCTGCTGATTGAGGGCATGGGGTACCATCTGCCGCTCACGCAAATTGCTGGTATCTGGAGCCTGACCTATTTCATCTCGCTCATCCCCATCTCCATCAACGGCCTGGGCCTGCAGGAATTGACCATCACCAACCTATACAGCGTACTGGGTGGCCTGCCTACCTCCGCGACCATCAGCCTGGCCGTGATTTTACGTGCCCTGTTCCTTATTGCCAGCCTGCCAGGTGCCTTCTTTGTTCCGGCCATCCTGGCCGGCCGCGATGTTTCAAAACTCAACCCCGAGGCCTGAATGTCTCTGAAAACACTCAAGTCCTTTTTACGCGTCTACTTCCCGCTGATTGGCTTTGCCTGCCTTTGGTACCTCTACGATTCCCGTTACCAACGCAATATCTGGTTCATGGCGGTTGGGGCGGCCCTGCTGGTGGCTGGTGTCCTGTTCCTGCTCGTTTTGCGCCTGCCAGAAGGGCGTTCTCTTAAGCCCATTCGTGGCTTCTCGCGCACGTTTTTTCTGCCGTTTTTCCTGGTGCTTACACTCGCCCTGTTGGTATCGTTTTTCACCCTGCGTTTTGGTCCGTTCAACTACGGCAGCGGCCGTTTCCTCTTCACCCTGGCCCTGGCCGGCCTGGCCGCGTTGCTCCTGGCAGCTTCGGGCGATTCGCGCTCTCCATTTGCCAATTTCGCCCTATTCCTGCTCGTTTCCGGGGTCACCTACAGGGTGCTGGGTTTCCTCCCGGAAGTCTCCGCCGGCCCATTCTCGCTGGGCTGGTCAGAAGGCAGCCGTTTTTACAATGCCTCGGCTTTTCTCTCCCGCGCGCTTTACGGCCAAAATCTCCCCCTGCCGGTTCTACATCCCACGCGTTATCTGCTCCAGGCAGTTCCCTTCGCCTTGGGGATCCGGAGCATCCTCGCCCATCGGATTTGGCAGGTGCTGCTCTGGCTCGGTCTCACCGCCTGGGGGGCTTACCTCCTGGCCCGCCGCTTCAGAGCCACTCTGCCAATTGCCTTTGGCTGGCTGATGGCGTTTTTCTTCCTGTACTTCTTCCAGGGCGCCGTTTATTACCACCTGATGGTTTGCGTCATCCTGGTATTACTTGGTTACCACAAGGATAAGCCCTGGCGCACCCTGCTCTTTGTGTTATTGGCTTCCCTTTGGGCTGGCATCAGCCGCGTGAACTGGATACCCGTCCCGGCCTTGCTGGCGGTCTCGCTCCACCTGATGGACCGTCCTTTCCCAACCCGCAAATGGCTCAGCTATTTTCTCTCCCCCGCGCTCTGGACCCTCCTCGGCGTCGCTGTAGCCTTTGGCGCGCGCCAGGCCTATATTGCCATCTCCGGTGAACCTCCCGCCCTGTTTGACTCTGCCTTTTCCTCCGCGCTACTGCTCAACCGCCTGTTCCCCAACAGCACATTCTTCCTCGGCATCCTTCCCGCCATTCTGCTGGCCATGCTCCCCCTCGGCTTGCTGTGCGTGCTCAAATTGCGCTCAGGCACCCTATCGCGCGTGCATTGGCTGCGTTGGCTTGGCCTGGCGGGGATCCTGGCGGTCTTTTTGGGTGGCGGCATCCTCGTCAGCCTCAAAATCGGTGGTGGTGGAGACTTGCACAACCTGGATGCCTTCCTTGTTTTCTGGGCTCTGATTACCGGCAGCCTGGTGGCCGGCCACGTCGCCCCGGACCACACACCCGATCAGCCCGCCCAGGCGGCTGCGCTGAAGGTCCAGCCTGCCGTGCCTGTTTGGCAGCCCGCCTGGCTGTTGCTCCTGGTGGTAGTCCCTGTTTTCTTTGCCTTCACCCACACCGGTACCTGGTCCTTCGCCCCCGCCTCCTCCCAGGATGCCGACCTATCCCAGCTGCGTTCCACCCTTGTCGAGCTGAAAGACGAGCCCGGTGACATCCTCTTTATCTCCGAGCGGCAGTTGTTGGTCTTCGACGAACTGGGGAATATCCCGGTCGTCCCCGAATATGAAAAGGTTTTCCTCATGGAAATGGCCATGGGTGATAACCGGCCCTACCTCCAGCAGTTCTACGCCCTGCTCGCCTCCCACCAGTTCAAGGCCATCGTCAGCGATCCACTCTCCACGGCCCTGCAGGATCGCGGCCACTCTTTCGCCGAAGAAAACAACGCCTGGGTGCAGAAGGTGGTTTTGCCCATCCTCGCCGATTATGAGCCCATCCTCTCGCTCCGTGGTGGCGAGGTGAACGTGCTTGTCCCCAAGGGTAAGTGACACGAAAACAAAAACCTGCCAATATCGGCAGGTTTTTGTTTGATCCAATAATCCCAGCAATCCCGGGTTATTCCTTTTTATCGGCCTCGATGATTTCCCGGATGGTGTAGGTCGGCTTGTCCTGCGACTCGTAATATGTGCGCATTAGCAGCTCCGCGATGAGCCCCATCAGCACCGACTGAAACCCCAGGATGAACGACATCACCCCGATTTGGAACCAGGGCGAGCCCAAAACAGCAATCCCCGCCACAATCCGCCGGATGGCCAAAAACAGCAATAAAACCCCGCTGACGGACATCAATCCCATCCCTACGCCCCCAAAAAGGTAAATTGGTTTCTGCTGGTAGCTCATCAGGAACTTGACCACGAACAGGTCCAGCACCACTTTGAAGGTTCGCTCCAGGCCGTAATTAGCCTTGCCGTGCTTCCTGGGGTGATGGTGTACCACCACTTCGCTGATGCGTGCCCCTGCCGCTTTGGCATAAATCGGAATGAACCGGTGCATCTCGCCGTATAGTTTCACTTCGTCCAGGATATCCCGCCGGTAGGCTTTCAGCGTGCAGCCGTAATCGTGCAAATGCACTCCCGACACCTTCGAGATCAACGCGTTGGCCATCCGCGAAGGGATGGTGCGCGTCCACTTATTGTCCTGCCTGTCCTTGCGCCAGCCGCTGACCACGTCGTACCCTTTGGCCATCTCGTCCAGTAACAGGGGGATATCCGCCGGATCGTTCTGCAGGTCGGCATCCAACAAAATGACTATATCACCATCGGAGTGGTCAATCCCGGCGCTGATGGCCGCGGTCTGCCCAAAGTTGCGGTTGAAAATCACCGCGCGCACGTGCTCGGAGTCGGCGGCCTGCATTTCACGCAGTAACCGCGCGCTTTCATCCCGGCTGCCGTCATCCACCAGGGTAATATCCCACGCCAGCCCCAGCGGGCCCATCGCGCGGGTCACTTGTTCATATAATTCAGGCAGGTTCTCCTGCTCGTTGTAAACAGGCACCACCAGCGAAATCTTCATCCGTCCTCCAGCAAAGGAATATGAGGGTATTATACCTTCCCCCGCGCGTTACGCCCGGCCCGGCCGGGGGTCAATCTCGGGTATAATCCTGTCGATGAACGAAAAGGAAAAAGACAGCATCCTCGCTGGCCGCGGCCGCCCCGACGACCCGGTTGACAACGCGCTCCGCCCTACTACGCTCGGGGACCTAATTGGCCAAACCGGCGTCAAAGACAACCTCCTCATCCAAATTAAAGCCGCCAAGCAGCGCGGCGAAGCGCTGGAGCACGTGCTCTTCTACGGCCCTCCCGGCCTAGGCAAAACCACTCTCGCGCACATCCTTGCCTCCGAAATGGGCGTCAACATCAAGGTGACCTCCGGCCCCGCCATCGAACGCGCTGGAGACCTGGCCGCCATCCTTACCAACCTGCGCGCGGGGGACATCCTCTTCATCGACGAAGTTCACCGCCTTGGGCGCATGGTCGAGGAAATCCTCTACCCCGCCATGGAAGATTTCGCCCTGGATATCGTCATCGGCAAAGGTCCGGCCGCCAAGTCCGTCCGGCTCAAGCTGCCCCGCTTCACCGTCGTGGGGGCCACCACCCGTCTCGCCTTGCTCACCGCCCCCCTGCGTGCCCGCTTCGGTGCCATTTACCGCCTGGATTATTACGACACGGACTCCCTCGCCGCCATCATCCGCCGCGGTGCCGGCCTGCTCAAGGTCCCCGTCGAGGATGGCGGCGTGGCCGAGATTGCCCGGCGCGCGCGTGGCACGCCCCGCATCGCCCTGCGCATGCTGCGGCGCGTGCGCGACTACGCCGAGGTTGAAGCCGGCGGTGTCATCACCAGCGCCGTGGCCGTCGCCGGCCTGAACATGCTCGATATCGACCACGTCGGCCTGGACGACCTCGACCGCCGTGTGCTCCTCACCATCATCGAAAAATACGACGGCGGCCCCGTCGGCCTCAACACCATCGCCGCCTCCGTCAGTGAGGAACCCGACACCATCATGGACGTCGTGGAGCCTTACCTCCTGCAACTCGGCTTCCTGGACCGCACCGCCCAGGGCCGCGTGGCCGCCCGCCTCGCCTACGAACACCTCCACAAGCCCTACACCCGCCCGGACGGCCAGCCCAGCCTCTTCAACGGCGAATAGCCCCCTCCCATGCGCACGGATGACTTTGACTACCTGCTCCCCCAGGAGCTAATCGCCCAGACCCCCGCCGACCCGCGTGATAGTTCCCGCCTGCTTGTCCTCGACCGCGCGGCCGACACCCTCGCCCACCGCCGCTTCAACGAAATCGGCGATTATCTCCGCCCGGGCGACCTGCTGGTGGTCAATCGCACCCGCGTCATCCCTGCCCGCCTCTACGCCCACAAGCTCCCCGGCGGCGGCCACGTGGAAGTGCTCCTGCTGCGCAAACAATCCGACCTGGACTGGGAATGCCTTGTTGGCGGCACCCACCTCAAGCCTGGCGTGCGCCTGCAGGTGCAGGGTGGCCCGCCTGCCCTCATCAGTGCCGACCTCGGGGCCGCCCGCCGGCACATCCGCTTTGACGAGCCCATCGAAAACGCCTTCGCCACCGCCGGGCACACACCGCTGCCGCCCTACATCCACGGTTACCAGGGCGACCCCGAGCGTTACCAAACTGTCTACAACAAAACCCCCGGCTCCGCCGCCGCCCCCACCGCCGGCCTGCACTTCACCACCGGCTTGCTCGCCAGCCTCCAATCCCGCGGCATTGGCCTGGCCGAGCTCACCCTGCATGTCGGGCTGGATACCTTCGCCCCGGTCACTGAAGCCGACCCCGCAACCCACCACATCCACCAGGAATGGTGCGAGCTCCCGCCTGAAACCGCCGCGCGCATCAATGTTGCCAAAGCCTCCGGCGGCCGCGTCATCGCCGTTGGCACCACCTCCGTCCGCACCCTCGAAACTGTCGCCCGCCAGCACCAAAACGGCCTTCTGCAACCCTGGTCCGGCCAGACCAGCCTCTACATCCTGCCCGGCTTCACATTCCGCTGTGTGGACGCCCTCATCACCAATTTCCACCTCCCCAAGTCCACTCTGCTCATGTTGGTCAGCGCCTTCGCCGGCCGCGAGCGCGTCCTCTCCGCCTATCAAACCGCCGTCCAGCTTGGCTATCGCTTCTTTTCCTTTGGCGACGCCATGCTGATTCTGTAATATTTATCATTCTCTTATAATAATTTTGTACAATGGGTGAGTTGGAACAGGAATTGCAATAAACTCCCCGAACCGACACACCTAACGGAATTGAGGAACCAACCATGATGCGTTTTGATAAATTTTCAGAGAGGGCACAGGATGCCGCCTCCCGCGCGGCGGAAATCATCCAGCGCTACGGCCACAACCAGATTGACTCGGAGCATATCCTCCTCGCCCTGATTGAGCAGCCCGACGGTATGGTCAGCCAGATCATGACCGCCCTCAACGTGGACCCCGCCGTCATCGCGGACCGCCTGGACCAAATCCTGCGCAACACCCCCAAGGCCAGCATCTACGGCGGCACCTCCGGCCAAATCTTCCTCACCCCCCGTGTCAAAATGGCCGTTGACCTCGCCAAAGTGGAGGCCAACCGTTTCGGCGACGAATACATCAGCACCGAGCACCTCTTTTTAGCCATCATCTCCGAGCGCAACACCCAGCTTGCCCGCATCCTCGAAGAATTCAACCTCACGCGCCCCAACGTGCTCGAGGTGATTACCGAACTCCGCGGCGGCAAGAAAACTGGCACCGCCAAGGGCGCCGGCCGCTACAAGACTCTCGATAAATTCTCGCGCAACCTCACCCAGGCTGCCCGCGAAGGCAAACTGGACCCCGTCTACGGCCGTGAGTCCGAAATCCTGCGCCTCATCCAAATCCTCTGCCGGCGTACCAAGAACAACCCCGTGCTCATCGGCGAAGCCGGCGTGGGCAAAACCGCCATCGTGGAAGGGCTCGCCCAAAAAATCGTCAGCGACGACGTGCCCGAAATCCTGGCCAACAAGCTGATTTACGCCCTCGACCTCGGCGGCATGCTCGCCGGCACCCGCTTCCGTGGCGAATTCGAAGAGCGCCTCAAGGCCGCCATCGACGAAATCCAGGGCTCCGACGGCGAAGTCATCCTCTTCATCGACGAGCTGCACGTGGTGGTTGGCGCGGGCGCCGCCCAGGGCGCCATGGACGCCTCCAACATGCTCAAGCCCGCTCTCTCCCGCGGCGACCTGCAGTGCATCGGCGCCACCACCCTGGACGAGTACCACAAGCACATCGAAAAAGACGCCGCCCTCGAGCGCCGCTTTGCTCCCATCTTCGTGGAAGAACCCAGCGTGGAAGATACCATCGCCATGCTCCACAGCCTGCGCGATCGCTACGAAGCCCACCACAACGTCACGCTCTCCGACGCGGCCCTCTCCGCTGCCGCCAAGCTTTCCTCGCGTTACCTCTCTGGCCGCAAGCTCCCCGATAAAGCCATCGACCTGATGGACGAATCGGCCGCCAAGCTGCGCGTGGCGCTCTACTCCCTCCCCGAAAACCTTAAGGACAAAAAACGCGAAATCGAACGCCTCACAATGGAAGAGGAAACCGCCGGCCTGGAGCGCGACTACGAGCGCGCTTCCCGCATGAAAGCCGAGCGCCTCGCCCTTGAAGAGCTCTTCAACGCCGAGCGCGCCAAGTGGGAAGCCGAACACAAGTTGGATGAGGTGGTGGATGCCGATGACATCGCCGAGGTCATCCACCAGTGGACGGGCATCCCCATCACCCAGCTGCTCGAAAGCGAAGCCCAAAAGCTGCTCCAGATGGAATCCCGCCTGCACGAACGCATCATCGGCCAGGACGAAGCCATTGCCGCCATCAGCGACGCCATCCGCCGCGCCCGCTCCGGCCTCAAAGACCCACGCCGGCCTAGCGGCTCCTTCATCTTCATCGGCCCCTCTGGCGTCGGCAAAACCGAGCTCGCCAAGGCCCTCGCCGAGTTCCTGTTCGATGACGAAGACGCCCTCATTCGCGTGGACATGTCCGAATACCGCGAGCAACACACCGTCTCGCGCCTGTTTGGCGCGCCCCCCGGCTACGTTGGCTACGAAGAAGGCGGCCAGCTCACTGAAGCGGTCCGCCGGCGCCCCTACCGCGTGGTGCTCTTCGATGAAATTGAAAAAGCGCACCCCGAAGTCTGGAACGCGCTGCTCCAAATTTTGGATGATGGCCGCCTCACGGATGGCCAGGGCCGCGTGGTCGATTTCCGCAACACCGTCCTCATCATGACCAGCAACCTCGGCACCGAATACGTCCGCAAGGGCGGCACGCTCGGCTTCCTCGGTGAAAACGAAAGCCCGGATGTGAAGAACGCGCACGAGAAGATTGAAGCGGCGCTCAAATCCGCATTCCGCCCCGAGTTCCTCAACCGCATCGACGACATCATCATGTTCTCGCCCCTCACGAAGGAGAATGTGCGCGATATCGTCATGCTGCAGGTGAAGGAAATCCAGGGCCGCCTGGCCGAGTTTGGCGTCGCGCTGGATGTGACCGAAGCCGCTCGCGATTGGCTGGCCGACCAGGGCTTTGACCCCCTGCTCGGCGCCCGCCCGCTTAAGCGCGCCCTCCAGAAGTACGTTGAAAGCCCCCTGGCCCAAAAGCTGCTTTCCGGCGACTTTGCCGAGGTGAAGGTGGTGCGCGTGGATAAGCCTGCCGAAAGCACCGGGCTGGAGTTCACCCGGGGGGATGCCGCCCAGGCGCCCCAGCCGGCCGAGGAGAAGGATGTGGCCGCAAGCCCCGCGCTTGGCGCCTGACCCCGCGCTGCGTTGAACCCGATGCATACCCCAGGCTGCCTCCCAGGCGGCCTGGATTTATGTTTGGACGCAAGTTTGACAAGTTTGCCAACTTTCACACACTCACCTGTTGGCAAACTTGAGATTTGTGTTCCACATTAAACGCAAGTAAATGATACCGATTTTGTGAAGTTGCATTTTCTTGGTGAATGATTGGTTGAATCCACAACTATCCCATACCAATAATCAAAAATCTTGATTTTTTCTTGACCATTCTTTCCCGATTCTTGCCTGATTCTTTATCGATCAGGGAGTAAATTAAAGATTGCATATGAAGGAGAACCATGAGCGATTTTTTAATGATCATGATTGTGATTGTTTTTTTTCTGTTGATGATGGGTTTTGTCTCTTTATGTAATTCGTTATTGGAGAAGTGAAATGAATGGACTTCTGATCGTTTCGGGTTTTATCGCGTTAGTTTTATTGGTTTATCTGTTTATTTCACTCATTAAACCAGAGTGGTTTGGATGAATATTATGAATTGGATTCAATTTCCTTTATACATTGGAGTTCTGTTGATCTTGGTCAAGCCTCTCGGGGGATATATGGCCCGAGTATATCAAGGTGAAAGGACTTTCCTCTCTCCGGCTATTGCTCCAGTAGAAAGAGCTGTACTTAGGCTTGCCGGCGTCAAATCAGATGACGAAATGACTTGGAAGACCTATGCAATAAGTGTCTTGCTTTTTAACCTGGTTGGATTCTTTTTTCTCTACCTGCTTTTGCGTTTTCAGCAAGTTTTACCTCTCAATCCTCAAACTCTTATGAGTGTTTCACCTCAACTTGCGTTCAATACAGCGGTCAGTTTCGTATCCAATACGAACTGGCAGAGTTACGGTGGTGAAACAACCATGAGCTACCTATCTCAAATGTTGGGTTTGGGAGTTCAGAACTTTTTATCCGCTGCCACTGGAATGGCAGTCTTGATCGCTTTAATCCGAGGATTGATTAGTCACACTGCCAATAGACTTGGCAATTTTTGTGTACATCCCGTTCATCAAGCGGTGAGGAGGAGGGGCGGGTTGTGGGATGGGTCGGGTCGCGGGGTGGGTGAGCGGCCCGACTATTTTTAAGGCGAAGGGCGTAAGGCTGGCCGGTGAGTGGGGATGTGAGGGAGGTACTGCAGCACAACCCCACGCTGCTGGGAAGAAAGGATGGAGGAGCATGGGCGATAAGGTGACTGGTTACACCGCCATGAGCCGAAGCGAGGAACTGGTGCCCCGGGTTTATGACGCGCCGGTTTTGAAGGCAGACGAGGTGCGGGTGGCGGTGACGCACTGCGGGATTTGCGGTTCGGACCTGCAGGCCGTGGATGATACCTACCAGGTGTTCGATTTCCCGTTTGTGCCCGGCCACGAGGTGGTGGGGATTATACGGGAGGTGGGGGATGGGGTGCCTGTAAGTCGGCTGGGGGAGCGGGTGGGGGTGGGATGGCAGGCCAGGGCCTGCGGGAAGTGCGAGCTCTGCCGGCAGGGGCTGCCGCAGCTGTGCCTGGAAGTGGTGGATAACGGCACCTGGACGCCCATTGGCGGGTTTTCCAGCGCTATCGTCGCGCAGAGCCGGTTTGTGTATCCGCTGCCGGCCGATATGGCGGATGAAACGGCCGCGGTGCTGCTGTGCGCGGGATTGTCGGTTTACTCGGCGCTCTCGAGGCATTCAGCGGCGCTCGAACCCTGGCTGGGCGTGGTGGGGATCGGGGGGCTGGGCCACCTGGCGCTGCAGTTTGGCAAGGCGCTGGGGTACGAGGTGACCGCCATTTCCAGCTCAGCGGCCAAACGGGAGGAAGCCCTGGCGTTTGGGGCGAGCCGGTTTTTGGACATGGGAGAGAAGGGGGCTTTCAAACCGTTTAATGATTACTTTAACCTGGTGCTGATTACTGCCCACGGCGGTTTTGACTGGGATCGTATCCTGGGGGTGATGAAACGACGCGGAAAGATAATCCTGGCGGCCTTCCCGAAGGTAACGCTGGACCCGGTGGACCTGGTGGTGCACGAACTCAGCATCGCGGGGACGTTTGTGGGCACGCCGGATGAGATGCGTGAGATGCTGGCTTTCGCACAGGCGCACCATATTCGACCCATGGTGGAGGTGATGCCGCTTTCGCGCGTGAATGAGGCCGTCTGTAGGGTACGGGAGAACAAGGCCAGGTACCGGGTGGTGCTGGTCAACGACCTGGGGTAGAGGCGGCGGCGGAAAGCCTGGAGAAGGCGCGGGGATGCCGTTTTAGGCATGGCTTTATCCGTTACGCGTGGTTGAAAAAAGGCGTGTGATGAGGATGCGCGCTGCGGTTTTGCGCGCATGAGCGAGAAGAGGCGAGATATGAAGATCCTGGTTGATATCGGAATTGGTTTACTCCTGTATGTGCTGGAAACGGCTTTGCAGATCCCCATCGCGTCCATTTTTAGGGGACCTTTCATAACGGCTCCCGGGCTGGGTGAACGCATTCCAACGCTGACCGGTGAATACCTGGTGGGGGCGGTGATTTTCTT
>JAKOSR010000162.1 GCA_029777225.1 Chloroflexota bacterium | reverse complement strand
GTTCTGAACATCTTCATCACCGTCTTTATTTTGCAGGTCATCTCCACCGGTTCACACATGCTGCTGGCAGGCGTGCGCGGCAGCTCGTTCTTCAAGGATTTTGCCTGGGGTGTGCTCCTGATTATCATTTTCATCATCAACTACTTCACCCACGGGCGAAGAAAGGAATAATTTAGGCGCGTTCAACTGGTCCCGGGCGGGGATAGCCATCTTGAAAGGAGAGCTCGCGTGGAAGAACAATACTTGCTAGGGGTGGACATTGGCACTTATTCCTCCAAGGGTGTGCTTGTGGAGGCGAACTCAGGGCAGGTGGTGGCGGAGAAATCCATTGAACACGGCCTTGAAATGCCAAAGCTGGGCTGGGCTGAACACGACGCGGATAGGGTCTGGTGGTCGGAGTTTTGCGCCATCACCCGGGCACTACTGGAGAGGAGTGGCGTCAGGCCTAAAGCTGTGAAAGCAGTGGGCACCAGCGGCCTGGGCGCCTGCGCCCTGCCAATTGACGCGCAAGGCAAGCCTCTGCGTAAAGCCATCCTCTACGGCATTGACACGCGCGCCCAGGCGGAAATAGATGAACTGGAGCAGATTTTTGGCGTAGATAAAATCTTCCAAATCAGTGGAATGCGCCTTTCATCCCAATCCACCGGTCCTAAAATCTTATGGGTAAAGAACCATGAACCAGAAATTCACCGCGAGGCCCGCTATTTCCTCACCAGCCAGGCTTACCTGGTTTACCGCCTGACGGGCAATGCCACCCTCGATATCTTTACCGCCGCGGACTTTACGCCCCTGTTTGACCTTCATCACAACCGCTGGGAATTGGAGACTACCGCTTACGTGATCCCACCCGAGAAGCTACCCGTTCCCACCTGGAGCTGTGATATCGCCGGCACGGTCACCCCGGAAGCAGCCCGGGAAACAGGCCTGGCTGTTGGAACGCCTGTGATTGTTGGCACCACGGATGCCGGCGCGGAAGTGGTGAGCACCGGCGCAAACAAGCCTGGCGACCTGATGGTTATGTTTGGCAGCAGCTGTTTTTGCGTGTTGCTGGCCGAAAAACTGATGCCCTCCCAGCGACTCTGGGCCACGGCCTGGCTGGACCCCAGCGCGTATACCCTGCAGGGCGGCACCTCCACGTCCGGGAGCATCACGCGTTGGTTCCGCGACCAGCTCGCGCCCGTGGAACAGGCCGCCCAGGCTGCAGGCGGCGAGCCGGCCTACGCCGCGCTGGCCCGCCTGCTGGAAGAAAGCGAGCCCGGAGCTCACGGCCTGCTGGCATTGCCGTATTTTGAAGGCGAACGCACACCCATCTACGACGCGGAAGCCAGGGGGCTGCTATTTGGGCTCACCCTCTCGCATACCCGCGCCGACATCTATCGTGCCCTGTTGGAAGGCATTGCCTTTGGCATTCGGCATATGATTGACGCCATGCGGGAAGAGGGTGCGGACATACGCCGCATTATCGGGGCGGCCGGGGGCACGCGCAACCGGCCCTGGATGCAAATTGTGAGCGATGTTGCCAATATCGACATGGATATTTTGGAGCAGGAAAGCAGCGCGTCTTACGGTGACGCGCTGATGGCGGGGGTAGGGGTGGGAATTTACAGCAGCCTCAAGGACTGTGCCAGTTCGGTGCGGCATTTTTCCACCATCAAGGCCGACCCCGGGCGGCATCAAACCTACGAGCCGTACTATCGCCTGTTCCGCCAGCTTTACGAGGTAAACAAGGAGCTCATGCACGCGCTCACCCGGCTGCAGCGGGAAGGGTAAAAAAAATAGAACTAAAGGTGAAAACAGACATCCCGCTATAACGGCGGGATGTCTGTTTCTTCCATACCACTCAGCCTGACGGGAGGGCTACAGGGGTGGCACGAGCAAGCGCACGATGACCGCGATGGACATTCCGAACAACACGCCAGCCAGGGCCTCACCCGGTGAGTGGCCGATAACCTCGCGCAGGCTCTCGATTTCCTCCTCGGGCCATTTTTTCTCTTCGAAGATTTTCCGGATGATGAGGTTGATGCGCGCGGCCTGCAGGCCGGCCTGCCGGCGTACACCGGTCGCGTCGTACACTACGATGCCCGTGATGGCCAGGGCCAATACGAACAGCGGGCTGTCCCATCCGACGTAAAAACCGATGGCCGTGGTGACCGAAGTCATTAGCGCCGAGTGCGAAGAAGGCATGCCGCCCGCGTTGGCCAGCAGCGACCAGTCCCAATCCTTGTGCCTGAAGTACTCCACCGGCACTTTGAGCAGTTGGGCCAAAATCCAGCCGGCCATGGCCGAAATGGCCACAGGGCTGGCGAAGAAATCCCAAATTCGCATACTAAAAAACCGCTTCCTCGTCGTTTTCGTCGGTCGTTAGTTCGCGCGGCAGGGTGCTCACCCGCAGCTCGGCGGCCGCCAGGATGTTGGCGCAGACCTCGGAGAGCCTTTTACCCTCCTCGTAGAGCTTGATGGCTTCCTCAAGCGGAAGCTCCGAGTTTTCCAGGCGCGCGATGATTTCCTGCAGCGACCGGAAGGCGCTTTCAAAATCCATGCTTTGTTCAGTCATTTTTTTCTGCTCCCTCTTGTTTCTCGAGCGCGCGGGCCAGGAAGCTGCCATCCTGAAGGCGCGCGCGGAAGGTCTGCCCGGGTTGGGCCTGGTTGCGCCGGCTGATGACCTTGCCGCTGTCCGGGTCTGTGAGAATGGCGAACCCGCGGCTCAGCACCGACTCAGGGTTCAGCGCACCCAGCCGGCTGGTCAGCGCGTCCAGTTGCTGGCGCTGGCGCCGCAGCTGATTGCCGAATGCCAGGTCGAGGCGCTCGCGCAGGTCGTCCTGGCGTTGCGCCGCGTTGAGCACCCTTGCCCGGGGCGAATGTTGCCGCAGGGCCGCTTCTGCCAGGCTTAGGCGTGTTTTGCGGACCTCCACATGTCCCGCGGCCAGGTTTTGCAGGGTGTTGGTTTGCAGGTTCAGCTGCGCGCTAAGGTCCTGTAGCGTGATGGGTGTGGCCAGTTCGGCCGCCGCGGTTGGTGTGGGGGCGCGCAGGTCGGCGACAAAATCGGCAATGGTGAAATCGGTTTCGTGCCCGACCCCCGAAATGACCGGTACGCGCGAAGCGTAAATCGCGCGCGCGACACCCTCATCGTTGAAGGCCCATAAGTCCTCGATTGAGCCGCCACCACGCGCTAAAAGGATGACATCCAGGTCTGTCAGCGTGTTCAGGGCCTTGAGCGCGGCAATGATGCCCGCGATGGCTTCAACGCCCTGCACCGCGGTGGCTGCCAGTGTGACACGCGCCAGCGGTAGCCGCCGGCCAAGAGTTTGGAGCATATCCTGCAGAGCCGCGCCGCTGGCCGAAGTGACAATGCCGATGTGGCGTGGCAGTTGGGGCAGGGGTCGTTTGTGGCCAGGGTCAAACAGGCCTTCGGCCTCCAGGCGGGCTTTCAGGCGAAGGAATTCCTGGTAGAGCGCGCCTTCACCAGCCGGCCGGAGTGAGTCCAGGTAGAGCTGCACCTGGCCACTGGCCGCGAACAGGCTGACCGCGCCGTGGCCTTCCACGGCCATGCCATTGCGCAGTTCAAAGCGCAGCCGCATGGCGGCGGACCGCCACATGACACAGTGGATTTGCGCGTTTGCGTCT
>JAKOSR010000003.1 GCA_029777225.1 Chloroflexota bacterium | reverse complement strand
TAAACCAGCCTGGTTGAGCACCTCACCCAGGTAACGGGTATGGCTGACGCGGTACTCGAGGTAATCAGGTTCCACGACTTCGCGCAACCCAACGGCGATAGCCTCCAAATCGCGCCCGCTGAGGCCTCCATAGGTAAGGAAACCTTCGTGCACGATCAGGTTTTGAGCGATTTTCTGCTTCAGGCTCTCGTCCCGGAAGGCAATAAAGCCGCCAATGTTGACGATGGCGTCCTTTTTAGCGCTCATGGTGCAGCCATCCGCGACCCGGAACATCTCCAGCACAATCTCGCGCACGGATTTATCCCGATAGAGGGGATCACGTGTTTTGATAAACCAGGCGTTCTCCGCGAAACGGCAGGCATCGATGAAGAACGGGATGCCGTAGCGATGGTAGAGCTCGGCGGTTTGATGGATGTTATCCATGGAGACGGGCTGCCCCGCGGCGGAGTTGTTGGTGATGGTGGTCATCCCCAGCGGGATGTTTTCCGGGCCAAGCTCGTGGATAAGCTGCTCCAGTTTTTGCAGGTCCATGTTGCCCTTGAAAGGCAGGTCGATGAGCGGGTCGTCGCCTTCGGGAACAGTGAGATCCACCGGGTGGGCACCCAACACAAGCAAATTGGCCTGGGTGGTGTCGAAATGGCGGTTATTGGGGACGGTCTGACCAGCTTTAACCAGGGTCTGAAAGAGCATGCCTTCCGCGGCACGGCCCTGGTGAGTGGGCAGTACGTACGGGAAACCGAAAGTATCACGCACAGCTTCCTCAAAGCGGAAGTAACTGCGGGCGCCGGCGTAGGATTCATCTCCGCGCAGCATACCCGACCATTGCATGTCACTCATGGCACCGGTGCCACTGTCCGTGAGCAGGTCAATGAAGACATCTTCCGCGCGGACGTTGAAGAGGTTGTTCCACGCTGCTTTTAGGAATTCCTCGCGCTGCTCGCGGGTGGTCATCTTAATCCTTTCCACCATCTTGATGCGGAACGGTTCCACGAAGGGTATGCTCATGCGGTCTCCTTTGATTGGGTAACTTGTGAGTTGGCCAGGTGCTGGCCCGCCAAAAAACCACTGCCAAAAGCGAAGTGGAGGTTGTAGCCGCCACACGGGCCAGCCACATCCAGCGTCTCACCCACGAGGTATAGCCCGGGCACCAGGCGGGATTGACAGGTGGTTGGGTCCACCTCGGCCACGGGTACCCCGCCAACAGTGACCTGGGAGTCTTTGAAGGTGCCAGCCCCGGTTACCTGGAAGGAGGCTTGCTGAAGGGCCGCGGTGAGGGCAGCTACTTCACGCGTGGTGAGGTCGCGCAAGGGTAACGTGGGGTCGAGCCCGGCGACGCGGATAAATACATCCGAGGCTTTGGGGGCCATGAAAGCGGACATATAGCTTTGGACGCTTTGCTGGGAACGCGAGCGATTGGCCATGCCACCGGTGAATAGGGACGCTTTTTGGCCAAGGAAGTCCAGGCGCAATTTCAGACTGGCAGGCTCCTCCAGAGCAACCCAGTGCGAAAGGTTCATCACGCCAGGGCCGTTAAAGCCCTGCTCGGTCACAATCAGGTTGCCGTCCGTCTCCCCCAGGCAACGGTTCCCCTTCAGGATGGCGGCTAGAACGTCGAAACGCAATCCCTTCAAGAGCTGGTACGCGCCTAAACGGGCATGAATGGGGCCGAGGGCGGGACGCAGGGGATTGACCGTATGCCCTAAACGGGCCAGGCTGGGGAAGAGCTCCCCTCTTGAGCCCAACTCGGGGTAAGCCTTGCCACCGGCCGCCACCACCAGCGCATCAAAGGTCTCGGTGCGGTGTTGACCAGGTGGTCCAATTTGAAGTTCGAAAACAGTTATACAGTGAGAAAAACCGGTTATGTTGATGGCTACGCGCAAGTTTACCTGGCGTTGGAGCAGCGCTTCCTCCAGGATGGATACCGCCGACTGGGCGGATTCCGAAAGCGGGTAGACCCAGCCATCCGGCGTGGCGAACGTGGGAATACCGAGCGCGTCCAGCTCCTGGCGCAGGTCAGCGGGGGAAAAAGCGGCCAAAAATGCGTTCATCCAACCTTTTTCCGCGACGGTGTAAGCGGCCGCGTTCAGGCCTTGATTGGTGAGGTTACAGCGTCCGCTGCCGGTGACCAGCAGCTTGCGCCCCACCCGCAGATTGTGCTCAAACAGGGTGACACGCGCCCCGCCCCCCGCGGCGCGCAACGCGGCCATTATTCCAGCCGGCCCAGCCCCGATTACCGCGATATCCATGAGTTGATTATACACCGCGGGGGTTGCCACGCGTCCGCGTGCTGGGTAATTTGGAGGTTTCCCACCCTATTGTCTCTATGCTGCCAGGTTTAATAATGGCTACACGCAAGGATTGGGGCTATGGTCTGTGGCGCCGGATGAGCAGCATTATCACCAGGCCGAGCAGCACCACCAGTTCGACGCCAAGGATGATCCAGGGTAGGTCCACCCCCCTCGCGGGTTGCGCCTGCCACACGCTGGCCTGGTCGGTGTTGCGCAGAGGCACGTTGGAAACCGGAAGTCCGGTCGCGACCGGGCTGAGAGGCGTGTTTTCCAGTTCGCCGGACATGGGAGTCGGGAACTGCGCGGTAGGCTCCGTTTCGCCCATCATGGGAGGTTGGGTACTGCCTGGTTCCCGGGCTGGCGGCTGGGTTGGGAACGGTGGGATGACCGCAGTTGGCTCCTGCCCGGGGTACGGGTCTTGAGGTCCGGGCGGGTTAGCCCGGGTTGGGCTGGGAGCAAGCGTTGGGAAAGCCGGGGCAGTGGCGGTCTGAGTGGGGGTAAGAACGACCGGCGGCTGAGTACGGGTAACCGTGGGGGTGGCAGTCAGAGTAGGCTCTATCTGGCTGGAAACATCCACGCGTGCGCCACCCAAAACAACGTCGGTATTGTTCCCCTGTGAATCCGCCAATTCCCCCTTGGTTAGAGCGATATCGGTGCGACCAACCCCGACCCCTGTGAAGGACAGACGGATCAGCGTGCCATTGCCGGAAACGGGAGGCGTGGCCAGCTGGGTGCAAACCAGCCGGAAATAGCCGGGGTTATCGGTTTTGACCACCACGGCCAGGTTGGAGAGAAAACCACCGTTGGCCCAGCCATCCAGGCGCAGCACAGCGTCGTCATATTCAACGATCACATCAAACGCATTCACGTTCACGGCGTCGGAGAGGATCAGGTCAAAGGATTTCTGGCTGTTCAAGCCCATTTCGCTGGTGGTAGGGGAAACGTACAGGATGGTATTGTTTTGGGCTGTGACTGAGCCATTCCATCCGGCCAGAAGCATTCCCAACAGGAGGAGACCCATCACAGCCACATGGCGCCATGGGTGGGATGAGTGAATTCGGATCGGTTGGGGATGACGCATTGCCATAGCTCTATTTTACCTGATAGCCACGGAGACAGTAGTTAAAGGCACAGCCTGCCGGGGGATTCCGGCAGGCTGAATGTAACCCGACGATTAGCGGCTAATGAGCGGGATGTAGATTCTCATCCCGAGCATCACCTCGTTGGATTTGATGGTGAAGGACGTGCCATTCAGGCGCTGTACTTCCAGCCAGTAATAGTAACTGTGGCCAACCTCGACAGCGCCATCAGTAAGCGGGTAGGTCGCGCCGTCCGGAGTGCCTGGTTTGACCGCCTGGATGAGCTCGCTGTTTACCTTGACGCGAGCGCCGTTCAGACTCTCACTGCGGTAAAGGTTGAAGCCCTGGATGTTGGTCTCCATCACGGTGGTCCAGGAGAGATTGACAGATTGGGCTTCAAAGTTGTAAGCAGCCTGGAAGTCCGTTACTTCTGTGGCGGTGGTTACGTAAGTCTCACTATGGCAGCCGATTGGGGTGTTGGTGCTTGGGTCAGCCTGGACGACTGTATACCATTTTATTCCAGGGGTTGTATCAGTGAAGGTGCCAAGCCCGGTAATGGGATCAGTAGTAACTTTCGTTATATAAAAGTACTTGCCGTTGCTGGCTCCATTTCCAGCACCAGAAGCATTCATGCTTCGATAGATTAAGAATGTGCCACCCGGAAATCCGTAGAAGTTAAATTGCGTCGCTGTCGAAGTATAAG
>JAKOSR010000161.1 GCA_029777225.1 Chloroflexota bacterium | reverse complement strand
CATCTCATCCAAAAGGATGACAGGCAAGCGCTTGAAAGTATGCGCCAGGCCTTCAACGTGAGCAGGAAACAGCTCAAGACGGATTATAAGCTGGTTACAGCCCGCGTGGATGGGCTGTTGGAGGCCGACGGAAATCTCTGCCCGGTCTGTGACCTGGGTCTTGAGACCGACATGCCATTTTCGGTGAAGCTTTCAGCGCCGTATCGCATGGACCTGGCGCTGACCTATCGCTGTAACAATAATTGCTCCCATTGCTATAACGCCAGGCCAAGGGATTACCCGGAGTTGGATACCGAAACCTGGAAGCGCATCATTGACAAAATCTGGTCGCTACGCATCCCACACGTGGTTTTCACCGGCGGGGAACCCACCTTGCGGGAGGATTTGGTCGAGTTGGTGGCCTACGCACAAGAAAAGGGGCTTGTCACCGGTCTGAACACCAATGGACGCAAATTGGCCGACAATCAGTTTCTCCAGGCTTTGGTGGACGCTGGCCTGGACCATGTTCAAATAACGATTGAATCGTTTAACCCGGATGTGCACGACGGCATGGTGATGGCGAGAGGCGCGTGGCTGGATACGCTTGAAGGTTTAAGAAACGCAATCGCGAGTAAATTGTACGTGATGACCAACACAACCCTGCTGCAAAACAACGCGGATCACCTGGCGAACATCCTGGACTTTTTGGCCCGCGAAAATGTACCCACCATCGGACTCAATGCGCTCATCTATTCCGGCCGTGGGGCCACCGTCCAGACCGGCCTGAAGGAGTCCGAGCTGCCTGATTTGCTTGCCCTGGCCAACCAAAAGACCCAGGAAAACGGTCAGCGCCTGATCTGGTATACGCCGACCCAGTACTGCCAGTTCAACCCCATTTTGCTCAGGCTGGGCATCAAAGGCTGCACCGCGGCCTACTACAACATGTGCATTGAACCTGACGGGCAGGTCATCCCCTGCCAGTCGTATTACGAAAGCCTGGGCGGATTGCTGGACTCAGAGTGGGACAGCATCTGGAACCACCCCCTTTCGCTCTCCCTGCGTGAACGTCAAAACCTGCCTGAGGGCTGCCAAAGCTGCGATTTCCTGGTGGAATGCGGTGGTGGCTGCCCCCTGGCTCGCGAACATCAATCCGTCTCACCGATTCATCAACCTTTCATCTAAGTGCGGAGTTACCATGAGCAGCCTGATTGAATATCTACGCGCATTCTTTACAAAACCAGAACCCCATCAGCCGCTTTCTTCCGGCTTTTATTCTTACCACACACCTGAAGGGGAAGTGCCCCAATACCGCCTTCACCTAAGAATTGAAAAGGATGGTGAAGGGATAATGGTGGTGAACGCGTCTTCCGTGCTGCACCTCAACCAGACGGCCACGGAATTTGCCTACCTCCTGATGCACGGAAAAAGCGTGAATGAGGTAAGCGAGGAAATCTCCAGGCGGTTCAAGGCACCCTCGGAGCAAATCCGCAAGGACGTCGCTTCCTTTCAGGAGCAAATCCACAACTTCATTATGCGCTCAGACCAGGAACCCATCACCAGCTTTGGTTTTGAACCTCACCTAGATATCCAGGACATTTCCGCGCCCTACCGCCTGGATTGCTGCCTGACCTATCGCCACGATGAGAGCTCGCAACCGGCCGGCGAACTGAATACCGAAGATTGGCGAAAAATCATCCAAAAATCGTTTGAGATCGGCATCCCCCAGCTGATTTTCTTTGGAGGCGAGCCGACCTTGCGGCCGGACTTGCAGGACCTCCTGGCCTCTGCCGAAGAGCTGGGGCTGGTGACCGGCCTGGTCAGCAACGGGCCCAAGCTGGAAGACACAGCCTTCGTCCAGGGCTTAATCACCAGCGGGCTGGACCACCTTGTTTTTGAGCGAGTGCCTGACAATTCCGGGCAGGAAAATGCCCTGCGTGGTATCCTGCCGCTTGACCTTTACACCTGCGTGGAAGTAAACCTGGACCTGGAAGAAAATGCAGTCGATACCATCGATCAACTAGCAAGCCTGGGCGCCAACGCGTTTTCCATCCATTACAAGTCACAGAACTCGCAGCAACCATACCTGCGCGTCCTTGAGCACCTGGAGGAAGCCGGCCTAAGACTGGTGAGCGACAACCCGGTACCGCTGGCAGGTGAGCCGGAAACAGCCCCCGCTTCAGAAGCCATTCCAGGCCCTTCAGCCTACGTCACGTTACGGGTCCTACCCAACGGGGATGTGCTCTGTGGGGATGGCAGTAATATCCGCATGGGAAACATTCTTCACGAAGATTGGAAACAGATTTGGGACCGAAGGGTGACAACCAATGAGATTGGCTGATTGGCAAGACAGGTACTTGCTCCAGGCCACCTGGACCAAGAATCTACGGAACTACATTCTCGCCCAGGTGGGCGCTAGGGCTGAAGATTCAATCCTGGATGTGGGGTGTGGGACCGGAGCCTTGTTTGGTGATTATGAACAAAGGCACCTTTCAGCCACGGGTATGGATGTAGACTTTCAGCGCTGCGAATGGGCAGCCAGTAATAGCGCTCAAACCAGGGTGGTGAATGGTAATGCCTTTTCACTTCCGTTCGCGGCTGATTCTTTTAAGCTGACTGCCTGCCATTACCTGCTGCTGTGGTTGAAGAATCCTGAATTGGCAATCAAGGAAATGAGGCGTGTCACCAGCCCTGGTGGCTGGGTGATCGCTTTCGCGGAACCGGATTATGAAGCCCGGATTGACCATCCGGACATCTTTCGCCAAATTGGGCGTTTCCAAAACCATTCCTTGGAATTCCAGGGTGTCAACCTTTCAACGGGAAGGCAGCTGGGAGCCATCTTCCATCAAAGTGCACTGGAAAGTGTGCGCATTGGGCTGTTGGCCGGCCAATGGATGGAACCGAACACAGAGACGTTTAGCGCTGAGTGGGACATGATTGCTTACGACCTTGGGGGCATGGTCCCCATCGCAGAAATTTTGGAGCTCAAACAAAAAGCGGAAAAGGCCTGGCTGTCTGGCTTGGGCACCGTGTTTATTCCCACCTTCTATGCTTATGGCCAGGTGCCATCCAATCTTTAAGTTCGAAAGGCGTGTTTCGTTCTAAACCCACAAAATCAAAACCTTTAGCGCATCCATTTTTGAGTACGATATTTGAAGTGGAACTGAACTCTGCGATGACCCAAAAATTGCCCCCAATATTAGTAACTCAGAAAAAAAGACCACACCAATAACGATGTGGTCTTTTTGTCGGGGCGAAAGGATTTGAACCTTCGACCTCTTGCACCCCATGCAAGCACGCTAGCCGGACTGCGCCACGCCCCGAAAGTTTGGTGATTATACATTCATGAGGCCATTTATGCAAGTTGGAATTTTTCTGGTGGCACACTCCACACACCGCCAGGTTTTCAGGAATTAGTCTTCCAACACCACTTTTAAGACTGTCCCGGTTTGCACATCAAGAATGGCAAACGAGCGCGGTTCATAGCCAATGCCGCCCAGCGCGCCCGGGTTAAGTACACGCGTTTTACCGATGACCTGGTCTTTGAACCGATGGGTGTGACCACTGATGACAAAGTCATACGCGTTTGATAATACCGCGCGCTCGACCATGACGCGGTTATCGCCATGCGCCATATAGAAGCGCTTCCCCTCCAATTTGAACTCCAAAGTATTGCCCGCTGAGTTTTTCGGGTTCATTTTTTTCAGCGCGTCTTCGATATCCCCGGGGGCGTAATCATTGTTGCCAAAAACCAGCCGGACATCAAAGCCATCCAGGTATTGGATGAGGCTGGAGCTGGTGACATCGCCACAGTGGAGCAACGTGGTGATGGACTTATTGCGTAAGTACTCTGCTACCTGGAAGATTTTTTCGTGACGATTGTGGGTGTCGCTGATAATTCCTATGAGCATGTCGCTTGTTTATCCCTGCTTTTTTATGAAATGGTAATCATTATAGTGTAAAGAACCGTGTGGTAAAATTTTATTTGGTACAAAATTTGCACAATTTCGTACGATTGGAGATTAAACGATGAGCACATCCCTGCAAAAAGGCATTGAAGCAGCGAAATCCGGCATGATGGAAGAAGCGCTTGCGCATCTTAAGGACGCCATCGTTGAAGAGCCGGAAAACGCCAATGTCTGGGTATGGCTCTCTGCAATCATCGAGGATGAAGAAAAACAGACCATCTTCCTCAAAAAAGCCTTGGAAATTGACCCGGGTAATCGTCCAGCCCAACGCGGATTGGCTTTCATCCAGCGCAAAAAGTACATCCCCCCCAAACCAGGTGAAAAACTCTCTGATTACACCCGCCCGATTGGCTTGTTCAAGACGCCGGTCAGCCCCAGCCAGGCCGCGGCTAATGTTTCCGCCGCGCTCAACCAGGAAGCCAGTTTAAACCAACAGGCCCCTGTGGCAGCGGCTCCAACGTCACAGGCAGAGGTGGCACCCTCCACACCCGCCAGACCAACCCCTAGCACCACAACAACTGGCATACAACGTAAACCCTGGCTGGACATCGCTTTTTACGGGCTCACCCTTACCGTTTTCATTGTCATTGGCATCCTGATTGGGACCACCCTGCTTAAGACCGACCTGCCTTTCCTGCACCAACCCACGCCTGTGCTTTCCATGCTTCCTCCATCGGAAGGTGTGTTCACCCTCGAGGATGGCGTGTACCAGGAAATGAAACTGAGCCTGAACGAGCCCTCAAAGTCAGAGGGCATCCCCGCTGTGCAAACCCAGAAACCTACCGTGGTCATCAACACTCTGTTGATTACCATGGAAAAGGTTAAATTCGTGGATGAAAAGAACGCACCGGTGACGTTCACAACCCAGCCCGCGGAAAACCAAATCACCCTCCTCACACCAGAACAAGAGCTTACAAAAGGCCGTTATTGCCTTATTTACACCTTGAATGAAGATAAACAGGAAGCCTTGTACTGGTGTCTTAACGTCAATTAACCCCTGCCAGGCTCATATTCACAGCCAAATTCGCCGTCCTGAGAGGTCATGCATGACCAATACCACCCCACGACCAGCAACGCCCAGGCCAGCTTCACGCCATCCCGAGACGGGATTAATCCTCGACAAAGTCGAGCTCGCGGAGCGGGTCACCCAATACGAGATTTACGCCCCTCGCATCGCAGAAAAAGCGCAACCCGGGCAGTTTGTCATCATCCGTCTCTCGGAAGCCGGCGAGCGCATTCCCCTTACCATCGTCGATAAACAGCCAACCTCAGGCTCCATCACGCTGATTGTCCAGACCGTCGGCAGGAGCACAGAGAAACTGCACCAACTGGGCGAAGGTGAACAGGTTTTGGATGTGCTGGGCCCGCTGGGGAACCCATCCGAGATTAAGAACTACGGAAGAGTACTGGTGGTTGGGGGTGGCCTGGGAACCGCGCTTGCCTACCCCGTGGCCAAAGCGCTCAAGGAAGCTGGCAATCATGTGACTGTAATCTCAGGCGCGCGCAACAGGGCACTCATGATACTTGAGGATGAGATTAAATCCGTGAGTGATGAAGTATTTTTCACCACGGATGATGGCA
Organism: Chloroflexota bacterium; assembly: GCA_029777225.1. GTDB lineage: Bacteria > Chloroflexota > Anaerolineae > Anaerolineales > Anaerolineaceae > Mesolinea. Next base: position 3,422 of record JAKOSR010000161.1, on the reverse strand, counting down.
GCTATGGGTTTCATGGTTTTGTAACGCAACAATTACAGCTACTTTTGGACGCAGGATACCGCTTTAACCATGCTTTGGCAGTCGGACCCCTGCAAATGATGCATGCTGTCGCGGAAATCACCCGCCCATACCAAATCTCCACCATCGTCAGCCTGAATACCATCATGGTGGACGGGACCGGGATGTGCGGCGGCTGCCGTGTGCGGGTGGGAAGTGAAACACGCTTCACCTGCGTGGATGGGCCAGAATTTGATGGACACCTGGTCGATTTTGACACGGTCATCAAACGCAACCGGGCCTACGATCACGCTGAGAATTGCCGCCTTGACCAGCAAATTGAAGCACAGCAGGTTCACGTTGCTGAGCCAGAACAACCCACGATTTCCACACCGCGTCAGCAAATGCCTGAACTGGCCATGGCAGAACGACTGAGCACCTTTTCTGAGGTCGCGCTTGGTTTCAGCGCAGAGCAGGCCATGGCAGAGGCTGAACGTTGCCTTCAGTGCCGGCGGCCATTGTGCGTGGCAGGTTGCCCCGTTTCGGTGCGCATTCCCGAGTTTATCAAGCTGATTATCGCGGGGGATGCTGTTGAAGCAGGCAGGTTGATTAAGCAGGATAATGCCCTCCCGAGAGTCTGCGGACGGGTGTGTCCACAAACCGAACAGTGCGAAGGCGCCTGCATCCTCAAGCGCAAAGGCCAACCCATCGCGATTGGGGCTTTGGAGCGCTTCGCGGCCGACGCGCTGGCCACCCAGGAAGCCCAACCTCAAGCCGAGGTAAAGGCAGAAGGTCTGGCACGGGTCGCACTGGTAGGGTCTGGGCCGGCCTGTCTGAGTTGCGCTGGTGATTTGGCCAAGGCTGGTCTGGATGTCACCGTTTTTGAGGCTTTTCATGATTTTGGTGGCGTTTTGCGTTATGGCATCCCCGAGTTCCGCCTGCCGAAGGCTATTGTCAAGAATGAAATTGACTCGCTCAGCGCATTAGGTGTGCATTTCGTCCCCAATACCCTCATCGGTTCCACTTACGCCATCCATGACCTGATTGAGCAGGAGCATTTTGACGCCGTTTTCATCGGCACAGGCGCGGGCCTTCCCAATTTTCTCAATATTTCCGGCGAGTCGCTGGTGGGTGTCTATTCGGCCAACGAGTTCCTCACCCGGCTCAACCTGATGAAAGCCTACCAATTCCCGCATGTGGATACGCCCATCCTGAATATAGCCGGAAAGAACGTGGCTGTTATCGGAGGCGGCAATACAGCCCTGGACTCTGCCCGCGTAGCCCTGCGCCTTGGCGCGCGTGAGGTTTCCATCCTCTACCGCCGGACAGAAGCGGAGATGCCAGGGCGTTTTGAAGAGATCCAGCACGCGAAAGCGGAAGGTATTATTTTCGAGTATTTGTGTAACCCTGTCGCTTTCCTTGGGAACGAGGAAGGATGGCTAACGGGTGTGCGCCTGATGAAAATGAAACTGGGTGAGCCCGATGCCAGCAACCGCCGGCGCCCGATTCCCATCCCGGGGTCCGAATTTGATAGACCCGTCGATGTCGCGGTGGTGGCCATCGGAAACGGGTCCAATCCCATCATCCAGAAGACCACCCCCGGGCTGGACTTCGATGAGTGTGGTCACATCAAGGTCAACCCCGACACGATGGAGACCTCCATGCCAGGCGTTTACGCGGGTGGGGACATCGTCACCGGAGGGGCGACGGTCATCCTCGCGATGGGAGCAGGGCGGAAAGCCGCCAAAGCCATCATCCAGAAACTCAAACCGGGAGTTATAGCCTAATAATGACAAAAATTGTATGTTTGGGCGCTGGCAGCCATTCTTTTGGGCTGAGCACCTTGCTGACCCTTTTACATAGTGAACGCCTGCGCGGCAGTGAAATCTGCCTGGTGGATATCAACGCTGAATCACTGGAGATTGTCACCAAACTTGCGAATTGGCTGAATTCCGCGTGGGATTGCCAAAAAGTGATAACCAGTTACTCGAACCATAAGGAGGCGCTCCCAGGGGCTGATTTTGTCATCAGCGCCATCGAAGTCCAGCCGCGTGAAGCGCTGTGGCAAAAAGACTTTGAACTCACCCTCAAGTACGGACTAAGGCAGCCCTACGCCGAAAACGGCGGTCCGGGCGGTTTTGCGCACGCGGCTCGGAACGTCAACACGGTATTGGCCATCGCCAAGGACATGGAAACGCTCTGCCCCCAAGCATGGTTCATCAATTTTACCAACCCGATGCACCGCGTGTGCTATCTCATTAGCGCGTATACGAAGATTAAGGTCGTTGGACTCTGCCACCAGCTTGGCGCGGGTTATGCCATGGCGGCCAAAGCCCTGGCACCAGACCTGGGCGTAAAGGGCGCGGATGCGTTTGTCAGCACGCACGCGGACCCAAAGAACCACGAACCCATGAAACACATGGCTCAATTGGGTCATCAACACCTCAGGATTGTTGCCGCTGGGTTGAACCACTTCACATGGATGCTTTCACTCGAAGATCGGCGAAGTGGGCAAGATTTGTATCCTCTTTTTAGGCAGCGATTCATGCAATTGGAGCCGCAATTCGAACCCCTGACGCGCGAGGTTTTCGAGGCGTTTAGCCTGTTCCCAATCCCTGGTGATGAGCACTTGTGCGAGTACCTGCCGTGGGTCAGCAGCGCGAGAACCACGCCCTGGGCACGTTACGACCTTTCGCTGTATGATTGGAAGCTCTATGCCAATTTACGCGACCAACAATGGGCGGAGGTCGCGGCTGATATTGAACGCACGGAAAACCAGCAAAACTACAGCGGAGCTGAGAGCGAAGGAGCGGTGGAGGTCATCGAGGGGCTGCTGGGCGATTCTGATTTTTATTGGGAAGCCCTGAACCTGCCCAACCATGGCCTGATTTCCAACCTGCCAAATAGCGCGATTGTGGAATTACCTGGCACCCTCTGCAAGGGAATGGCCAAGGGGATGCCTATTGGCGAACTTCCCAAAGGCGTCACGGGCTTGTTGCAGCGGGAGGTTATGTGCAGCCAGCTGTGCGTGGACGCGGTTGTCGAGGGTGATCATCAAATGGCGCTGCAAAGCCTGCTGCTGGACCCGGTCATTGACGACCTGGGCACCGCTCGCCAGGTATTGGACGATATTCTCACTGAAAATCGCGCGCATTTGCCCCAATTTTGGGATTAGAGTTGATTTGAAGGATTGCGAGGTTATGATGCCAGAACCAAAAATTATTGATATTGGAGACCCTGTAAAACCTGAAAGTGGCAATGAACTTTCCGATTTCGCGAAACGACTCGTGGAACCACTTTCAAAGCATGGCTGGCCGCGCTGGCTGGTCTTTACCGCTGCTATCATCGGTGTCATCTATTTGCTAAATCCGACCGCCGGCTTCCTGGAACTCATCCCTGATAACATCCCCTTCCTCGGCAACCTT
>JAKOSR010000026.1 GCA_029777225.1 Chloroflexota bacterium | reverse complement strand
AGAGCAGGCCGGCAGGCTTGTCAATAACGAGAATGTCCTCGTCCTCGTAGAGAAGCTTGATGTGCAATTGTGCCATCGCGTTGGCTTTTTCCATGATGATTAATCTTATCATCCCACCCCGTTGAACTGATATACTTCAGCAGGAACGCAAAGGAGGCACCATGTTCACGATGTTGGTATCCATTGAAGTTTTACCCGATTTTACAGACCCATTCATTGAAATCACCCTTCAAAACGTCCTCAACAGCCGGCAGGAGGCTGGCGTGGTTCATTTTGACTTCTACCAGGACACGGAAAACCCCACCTCATTCAAACTGCTGGAAGTCTACCGGCAGGAGGACGACCGCACCGAACACCAAAAGACAGAGCATTTCAAGCTTTGGAAGAGCACGGTGGCCCCATGGATGGCTAGCGAGCGAACCCGGGTTTTCCTGGCCAACTTGTGCACGGAAAACGAGGATGTTGAGCAATGAAATCGTTTGAATTCGCGAGTGCGGGACGTATCATCTTCGGGTCCGGAAGCGCCCAGACGCTGGGTGAGCTGGGGCGCGATTTAGGCGAAAGAGCGTTGCTGGTGTGTGGCTCGGGACGGGTGGCCATCGACCAGGTGCTGAATGGACTGCGCGCGCAAGGTTTGGAGGTTACCCTTTTCAGGGTCAACGCGGAGCCGACCCTGCAAACGATTGAACAGGCGCTTGAGGTGGCACTGGCCGCGCGGTGTGATGTGATTATTGGGCTTGGCGGCGGAAGTGTTTTGGATACAGCCAAGGCGATTGGGGCGCTGATGGCGAATACGGGTGACATCCTGGATTACCTGAAGGTTGTGGGTAAAGGCTTGCCGCTGACAAACCCCAGTCGGCCGGTTATTTGCGCCCCGACCACGGCGGGGACTGGCACGGAAGTGACCCGCAACGCAGTCATCTCGGTCCCGGGGCAGAAGGTGAAGGTGAGCATGCGCAGTCCGTACATGCTTCCCAAGGTGGCCGTGGTGGACCCGCTGCTCACGGTTTCGTGCCCACCAGGCGTCACCGCGGCGAGCGGGATGGACGCGCTGGTTCAAAACCTGGAAGCCTACGTCAGCGCGGCGCATAATCCATTGACGGACGCAATTTCGTTAGATGGGGTGCGCCTGGCCTCGGAGCACTTGGTTCAGGCTTATGCCAATGGGAATGACCTGGCTGGCAGGAAAGGCATGGCCCTTGCCAGCCTATACGGCGGTTTAAGCCTGGCCAACGCCGGCTTGGGCGCGGTGCACGGCCTGGCGGGCGTGTTGGGAGGGTATTACCCGGAGGCCCATCATGGCGCGCTGTGCGGGATGTTGCTACCAGGCGTGATGCGGGCCAACCTGGAAGCACTTGGCGAAAAAGAAGGTAGTGAGGATTTCCGTGAAAGATACCTGGCGGTCTCGCAGGCTCTGACTGGGGACTCAACCAGCACGGTTGAGCAGGGAATTGCCTGGGTGGAGGAAACCCTCCGGCTTTTGAGCCTGCCCAGCCTTTCAGCGATAGGAGCAAGGAAAGAAGACCTGGTGGAAATCGCGGAGAAATCAACCAAGTCTTCCAGCATGAAAAAGAATGCTGTCGCGCTCCCACCCGCGGCCTTGCTGAAAATCCTCGAAAACGCGTATTAATAAATTGCAGGTTTAGCTGGGATAATCGGCAATCTTGTGATTTAAATCCTTGCGCAACAGGCGGGGCAACCTCGCTGAGACTTCCCGATAGATTTCAACCTTATCCAGGGTGAGATGGCGTTGATGCTGGTAAAGCACGCGTCCGTCGCAGATGACGGTGTCCACATCGCCGGCATTCAGGTT
>JAKOSR010000160.1 GCA_029777225.1 Chloroflexota bacterium | reverse complement strand
CTGACCATCAGGCCCAGGAACACGGCCGCGCCAATCAGCGACGTCACCACCCCCAGGGGTAGTTCCCCCGCCGTGACCACTCGCGCCAGGTCATCGCATAGGATGGCGAACGTCGCACCCAGCGAAACGCTCAAAGGCAGAAATTCCGCGGCATCAGAGCCCACCAGGCGCCGGGATATATGCGGGATGATGAGCCCAATCCAGCCCACCATGCCGGCCACGGAGACCACCGCCGCGGTGATGACCACGCTCACCGTCAGCAGCAGTGCCCTTTCCCTGCGCACGCTCACACCCAGGGACGCGGCGGTCTCATCCCCCAGCGCCAGCAGGTTGAGCCGCCAGCGCGTGAACAACAATACAGCCAGGCCCAGCATGGTGGCCGGCAGGATGGCCAGGAGTTCGCGCCAGGTGACGGAGTACAACCCGCCCAAAAGCCAGAATACAATCTCGGGCAACTGGGAGATGGGGTCGGCCAGGTACTTCAATATCCCCAGGCCGGATGAAAAGATGGCCGAGACCGCTATCCCGGCCAGCACAAGGCGTAAGATCCAGCCCCCAAAGCGAATCCGCCGGGCAATTCCATACGAAAGCAACAGGCCCAGCATGGCAAACGCGGCCGCACCAAGTTCCACCCATAGCGGGGAGGTGCCCACCAGCAGGATGGTCAGCGCGGCCCCAAACCCCGCCCCCTGGCTGACGCCCAGGAAACCGGGCTCCACCAGCGGGTTGCGGAACAGCATCTGCATCACGCCACCAGCCGCGGCCAGGCTAGCCCCCAACAGCAGCGCGGAGAGCAAGCGCGGCAGACGCAGGTTGAGCACCAGGCGCTGAGCTAGCGCGTCTTCCGCCAGCACTGCCGGCGGCATAAAGAACGGCCGGGGGTAGCGCCCCACGAAAACCGAGAGCGCGAAGACCAATAGTGGCAACAGGATGAGAAACGCGGGGCTGCGCCAAAGACGCTTGAGCCCCACCGCGCCTGTGGTGCCGCCCGACGCTTGAGCCGCCCCGGCCTGGAGTGGCACCGCGCGCGCTTGGCTGCTTTCGCTCTGGGTGTTCAACGGGGCTAGAGCCCTTTCACCAGTGGCAGAACTTTTTCTGTGATAACCGCGTCGCCCAGGCCGTAGTAATCCCGGTAAAAGGCTTTCACTTCGTCCACGAAGTTAATCCCCTCAAACTGGCCCGGCTGCAGCTTGCTGGCCATCCAAAGCAGCCCCATGCCCCAACGCGCGTCAGCCTGGTCCCAACTCAAAAAGTCGGACGGGAAGGGCAGCAACAGGTTGGATTGGACCGCCTTGAGATTCTGCCAGGTGGGGTCCTGCTTCAGTCCCTCCACCACTTCCGTCGCGTTGCCACTGTAATCAATCAGAAAAATCACCTGCGGGTCCCATACCGCGATTTGTTCAAGCGTGATGACCGCCCAGCCACCAAAATTCTGGCTCTCCTTCCAGACCGGGATGCCGCCAGCCATTTCGACCAGGGTGGTCTGCAGGTAGCTGGCCGGGGGAACCTTGAAGGAGATTTCGCCACCCTTGCTGCTGTATTGCAGCACCACGGTGGTGGGATAGGCGTATTCGGGCACGTCCTTGATGGCGTCGGCTACGCGCTGGGTGTTGGCCTGGTACAGGCGGACCAATGCCTCCGCGCGTTCAGGATTGCCAAAAATCGCGCCGATAGTGCGCAGGTCAGTGTAGAGGCTCTCGGGCGTTTCCATGTCCAGGTACACCACCGGGATGCCGATGGCTTCCATCCCCTGCCCGATGGAATCGCGCATGTAGGTTTTCATAATCACCAGGTCGGGGTTGAGCGGCGCCACCTGTTCAGCGTTCGCGTCCCTGGCCAGCGAGGCTTTCGCGCCGGTGGGGTCAAAAACATCGGTGATGAAGTCGTGTTCGGTCTGGATGCGTTGCTCGTAGGCCTTCACGCGCTCGGACGCCTCCGGGAAGAGGAACAGGGCGTTGTTCAGCAAGGAGGTGGCCTTGCCCACCACCACGATGTTCATCGGCAGGCCGGGCAGCTCCACAGCGCGGCCCAGGGCGTCGGTCAGGCGCACCACCCGGTCGGGTTCCTCGGGTGGGTAGAGCTCCGCGGGGACCTCTCCGGCTGCCGCGGTGGCTGCCGGGCTTTCCGGGCTGGCGGCCTCCAACGGGTAGGCGTCCTCCGTTTTGATGGGCGCGGGGGTCAGCGCGGTTGGGGTGGCGGAAGGGGCGCAGCCCGCCAGCAGGCCGGTCAGCAGCGCCAGGGTAACGCAAATGGACATCCATTTATAAGGCTTCATCAGTTTTCTCCTCTTGGGAAAGATTGGGTTCCAGGCCATCGAGCCAGGCAAGCTCCGCGGTAATCATCGCGCGGCGAAAGGCGGCCAGCTCGGCGCCCAAAGGGCTGGTGGGATGGGGGTCTAGCTCCGCCAGCCAGAGCTGGCACTCGCGCCTTTGGTCGTGGCGCAGGCCGGCCGCGTTGGCCTCGCCGAGCAAGGCGCGGGAAAAATGGTGCTTGAGTAAAAATGAAGGGCGGAAATCCTTGGGCCGGTGCACGGGTTCGACCAGCCAGGCGCGGATGAGCGCCTCCCCGGCCGTCGTGAGGGCATAGGCCACACGCGCGGGGCTGGAATTGGAGGGCAGCGTCACACCGTGGATGAGGCCGGCGCGCGCCAGCTTTTCCAGCTGGGCGTACAGGTTGGCCTGGCCCACTTGCCAAATCATCCCCACGCCAGCCGGCTCCTCCAGGCGCTTGTAAAGCTCATAACCGTGGGCCGGCCCGCTCCACAGCATGGCAAGGAGCAAGTAATCGGAGGGGGAAAGACGGGTTGTGTTTCTGCCCATGCGCGCGTTCCATTCGGAGGGCTTTTCCGGGCTGGTCGCGGGGAAGCGCCCTACTCAATGATTGAGTAGTAAGGATACCACCGGGCGCCCCGGTGGTCAATGATTGGAAACAAAACCAGGGGAGTACAAGCTGGAAATAGTGACTCACT
>JAKOSR010000159.1 GCA_029777225.1 Chloroflexota bacterium | reverse complement strand
CCTATGACGCGGATTGGGGAGACAGTCTGTTGGGGGACAAAACACACAGCTTTGTGCTAGACAACAGCAAAATTAAGAAGGCTGTGCCAGGGTTCGCCTGCACCAAACCCTTCAGCGTGGGCATCCAGGAATCGCTCGACTGGTACCACGCCGACCCAGACCGCCAGGTGGTGGACGGGCAGTTTAACGCGCTTTGCGAACGTATTTTGGCGGCTTACGCCAAGGCGTGGCCTAACGGGTCCATTCGCTACTAGTGTCATTTTGTGATAAGGCGGGATACGGGAATGACGCGGGAGATTGATCCGTAATATTTTGCAGGAATGGGATTTTGGATGCAGACCAGTACGACTGCGGGCTTTACGCTTATTAACGTTTCATCATAATCTCTGCACAGGCAGGCAGGCGTACCTGTAATTTGGTATACTGATTTTGCTGGGGACAAGCGCTCCCAACCGTCGACCAAGCCCTGGGGGGCTGGGTCTCACCGTCCAAATTCTCCCGCCTGGTATGTATGCCGGGATGTTGGATTGGGACGAAATAGAAAACCGCGCTATTCAGGAGGTATGCCGTGGCTGGCATGAATCAATTTACGCTAAAAGCCAAAAAGGTGCTTTCCCTCGCTCATATCGAGGCCGAACGTCTGCACTCCGCAATGATTGGCACAGAGCACCTGTTATTGGGATTAATGATGGAAGAAGGCACGATCGGAAATCGTGTTTTGAAAGATTTAGGGCTGGAACTGGAAAGCGTGCGCGCCCGTGTTGAAAGTGAAGAAAAACCTGGCAGCAACCTCGAGCCCAACGCCCTGAATGATGAAATGAAACGCTGCCTGAACTACGCCATCGAAGCGGCCAGGCAAAATGACATCTCGCTGGTGGGGACGGAACATCTGCTGCTCGGTTTGAGCAGGGATGAATCGTTCCGTGGCATGCAGATTTTGGCCTCCCTGGGTGTGACCGTGGAGCAGGTGAGGCGCCAAACCATGCGCGTCATCCGTGAAAATCAACAGGAACAGGAAGAGGACGACCAAAAATCCACCCCGGATGAACAAACCCGCAAAGAAACACCCGCTGGTTGGGCAGGCAAACGCCGCAAGGAAAAGGAAGAAAGCAAGAGCCCACTCGTGGACCAGCTCGCCACCGATTTAACCGCGCTGGCTGAAGAAAACAAGCTGGACCCGGTTATCGGGCGCAAGAAAGAGATTGAGCGTGTCATCCAGATTTTGGCGCGCCGCACGAAAAACAACCCGGCCTTGATTGGCGAGCCTGGCGTGGGAAAGACCGCCATCGTGGAAGGACTTGCCCAGAGGATTGTGGAAGGGGATGTGCCCGCCCTGCTGCTCGATAAACGCGTGCTGCAGCTGGACGTTGGGTCCCTGGTGGCCGGCACGATGTACCGCGGTCAATTTGAAGAGCGCCTGAAACGGGTGATTGACGAGCTGAAAGCCAGCGGCGCCATCGTGTTCATCGACGAATTACACATGCTGGTGGGCGCCGGCTCCGCGGGTTCCTCCGTGGATGCCGCCAACATTCTCAAGCCCGCGCTCTCACGTGGTGAACTGCAAGTGATTGGCGCGACCACCCTGAACGAGTATCGCAAAAACATTGAAAGCGACGCGGCGTTGGAAAGGCGTTTCCAGCCCATCATCGTGGACCAACCCAGCGTGGAAGAAACCATCGAAATTTTGCATGGCCTGCGACCCAATTACGAGGAGCACCACCGCCTGCACATTGACGATGAAGCGCTAGAGGCAGCCGCCAAGCTTTCATCGCGCTACGTGACGGAACGCTTCCTGCCGGACAAAGCCATCGATCTCATCGACGAGGCCTCCTCGCGGGTGCGGATGTACAAAAGCGATTCCGCATTGGCCAGCAAGGACTTTATGAGCGCGCTGAGGGAAGTGCGCAAATCCCTCAAGGAAGCCCGAGGCACAGGGGATAACGACGAAGTTCAAACCCTGCTGCGCCGCCAGACGGACCTTGAAAACCGCCTGCAGGACATGCAGAGCGGGTGGGACAGGGAGACTGCCCCCGTGGTAAGAGCGGAGGACATTGCCGAGGTCATTTCCATGTGGACCGGCATCCCGCTGACCCAAATCGCGAGCGAGGAATCTTCCCGCCTGCTACATATGGAAGAAGAACTTGGCAAGTCCATCGTAGGTCAAAAGGAAGCCATCGAGGCCATATCCAAGGCTGTGCGGCGGGCACGCGCGGGTCTCAAGAATCCAAACCGCCCTGTGGGTTCCTTCATGTTCCTGGGGCCCACTGGAACCGGCAAGACCGAACTGACCAAGTCATTGGCAAAGGTGATGTTTGGCAGTGAGGACGCCCTTATCCAAATCGATATGTCCGAATTCATGGAACGGCATAGCGTCAGCCGATTGGTTGGCGCGCCCCCCGGATACGTGGGGTATGAAGAAGCTGGCCAGCTGACGGAAGCCATCCGGCGCAAGCCTTATTCCATCGTGGTGTTTGATGAAGTGGAAAAGGCACACCCCGAAGCTCTGAACATGCTGCTTCAAATCATGGAGGAAGGGCATCTCTCTGACGCCAAGGGCCACAAGGTTGACTTCCGTAACGCCATCATCATCATGACCACCAATATTGGGGCGGATATGATTAAGCGACAGACCTCGCTTGGCTTCGCGTTGCAAATGGACGCGGTCCAGGAGGAGCAACTGGCCTACCAGGACATGCACAAGAAGCTGATGGAATCCCTCAAGCGCTCATTCAGGCCGGAGTTCATCAACCGGTTGGACTCGGTGATTGTGTTCCGGGCCCTCAACCGGGAGGACATCCGCAAGATTGTGGCTCTCGAGATACAGAAGGTTTCTGACCGACTGGTTGAACATGAGCTTGTGCTGACACCCACGGAGTCCGCGTTGGACCTGCTGGCGGAGGAAGGGTACGACCCCGAAATGGGCGCCCGACCCGTGCGGCGCCTGGTGCAACAGGAAATTGAAGAACCGCTCTCGGACGCGTTGCTGGCCAACGAATTCAAAGCCGGCGACACCATCCTGATTGACGCGGAAGAACAGCCAGGTGAGGATGAAAAGGCCAAACGCAAGATTGTGCTGAAGCACAATCATCCTGAGCCCGAAATAGAAAAACCTGAGCTCGTCGGAATGTAAACAACCATGGCAAAAACCCACACCCAGTATGTCTGCCAGGTTTGCGGAAAAATCTCTTCCCAATCCTTTGGACGTTGCCCCTCCTGCGGAAGCTGGAGCAGCATGGTTGAGGAAGTGGTTGAAGCCGAAACAAAACCAGCCCGCCTAACCCGCGGGCTGGTTGGTGTTTCCCAACCGAGGCGCCTGAAAGACATCCGTGCCGAACTTGAGTCCAGGATGCCGCTTCAGATGGAGGAATTCGCACGCGTGCTGGGGGGCGGAATTGTGCCCGGTTCCATCGTGCTCATCGGCGGCGACCCGGGCATCGGAAAGTCGACCCTTACCCTGCAGATGGCGATGCAGGTGGCCCAGCAGGAGACGGTGCTTTACGTGTCTGGCGAGGAGTCTGAAAAACAAATCAAGATGCGCGCGGACCGCCTGACCGGCAGGGACACGCAAAGCGGCGTGCTACCCGAGGACTTGTACCTGGTGACCGAGACCAACCTTGCGGTCATCTTTGAGCACATCGCGGCCATCAAACCCGCGCTGGTCATCGTGGATTCCATTCAGACGGTGACACTTCCCGAGATGGAATCCGCGGCAGGTTCCATCTCCCAGGTGCGGGAGTGCGCCGCCAAGCTGCGTGAGGTGGCCAAATCCACCGGCATCACCATTTTCCTGATTGGACATGTTACCAAGGAAGGCGCCATTGCTGGACCGCGCGTGCTGGAGCATATCGTGGATACGGTGCTTTACCTGGAGGGCGAGCAATTTCAGTCGTACCGCCTTTTGAGGTCGGTGAAGAACCGGTTTGGCGCCACAAGCGAAGTGGGCGTCTTTGAGATGCAGGAAAAGGGCATGATTGAGGTGCGCAACCCGTCGGAGGTATTCCTGGCTGAACGGATGATTAATGCCCCCGGGTCCGCAGTCGCGGTCACGATGGAAGGCACCAGGCCACTTCTGGTGGAAGTGCAAGGGCTCACCACCCCGACAAATTTTGGCAACCCCAGGCGCACCGCGAATGGGATTGATTTTAACAGGCTGCTGCTGGTGAGCGCGGTGCTTTCCCGCATGGGCCTCCGGCTGGCAGAGCAGGACATCTTCACCAACGTGGTGGGCGGCCTGCGCGTGGACGAACCCGCTGTGGATTTGGCCGTCGCGGCGGCCATCTTGTCCTCTTTGCGCAACATCCCGCTGAGGGCCGATACCGTGCTGGTGGGTGAAGTTGGGCTTTCCGGTGAGCTGCGCATGGTTGGCCAAATGCAATCCCGCCTGAGGGAAGCCGCGAAATTGGGATTCAAACGCGCCATCATTCCGCATCCGTTGCGCAATTCAGAACCCTGGCCGAAAGGTATTGAAGTGTTGGAATTCCGCTCACTACGGGAGGCCCTTGCTGCCGCCCTGGTAGAAAAAGATAGCACCCATCCAAAGGAGTGAAAATGACCACCTGTCCGCTTAAGAAACACCCTGTGCTTAGCGCCGTCCGGCACAACCACGCGCTTGAACATGCCACGCTTCACGTGCTTTCCCAGCGATTTCCGGGAGTCAAAATGGCAGGGGTGTCCATCCCGCAAGGGTTCTTTCTTTTCGCGGATTTGCCCACGGAAATTGTGACCGATGGTGTTTTGGAAGCCCAGCGGCGACTGGAAGCAGGTGAAAAAGCGCTTGCCATCCATCCTAATTGTGGCACCAACCTGGTCACATCCGCTTCCCTGGCTGGGGCGTTAGCTTGGGCAGTTCTGTTTGGCACATCCTTTGGACGAAAGCCACGCTGGTTTAATTACATCCTGGCCGTGAGCGCGGCAGTGCCGGTCTTCCTCTTCTCAAAGCCCTTGGGGCTAAAGGTGCAGGAAAACTTAACCACTGATGGGAACCTTGAGGGGCTGAAGGTCAGGCTCGTCACCAGCCAGAAGACCCAAAACAGCTTCATCCACCGCATTAGCACAGGCCAGTAGGCGAATGCCAGACAACACTCCCCGCCTTTACTTTCTGCGTGGTGACGACCCCGCGCGTTTCAAGCAAGTGCTTGGCAGTTTTCGGACCTCGATGGGGGACGTGGATTTGGCGGATTTGAACACCACCCGACTGGATGGTGACTCCTTGTGGACGCTTGAAGCGTTGTTCTCGGACGCCATGACCGTGCCATTTTTAGCCCCACGGCGCATGGTCATCGTTGAAAAAGCCCGGGACTTTCTTGGAAGGCTCAACCCTGACCAGCAAGCGCGCATGCTTTCACTGCTGGGTGATTTGCCCCAAACCACGGCGTTGGTGCTGCTGGTTGAGGATTCCCTGGTGAGAAAGAAGCGCGAGGTGTATTGGGAGAATGCCAGGAAGTATCTCTGGATACTCAACTGGATTGAGCAAAACCGAGACGTCGGCGCCATCGTGGACTGCTCCTTGCCGGATGAAGAAGAAATGCCAGGTTGGATAATCAAACGCGCGAAAGAATTGGGCGGCGCAATCAGGCCAGACGCGGCCTACCTGCTGGCCGGCTATGTGGGCAATGATACGCTGAGAGCCCAAAACGAACTGGATAAATTAATCAGCTACGCGGGCGCGGGTAAGACCGTTACTTCTGAGGATGTCGTGTTGCTGACCGCCCAGGACAAGGAGGGCAATATCTTTGCCCTGACCGACGCCATCGGCGAGCGCAACAGCAACAAGGCCATGCAGCAATTCCGCCTGTTGACGGAAACCAGTGATGTGATTGAGATTTCCGCGATGATCCACCGCCAATTCAGGCAGTTAATCCAGGCCCGGGAGATTATCGACGAGGGCGGCCGGCAGGCGGAGGTGGAACGGGAGTTGAAGGTGCTGCCGTTTTTGGCAGAAAAACTGACTGCCCAGGCGCGACGTTTCAGCATGGCACAGCTGCTGGATATTTTCAACAGGCTGCTGGAGATAGACCTGGACATGAAAAGCGGGGGTTTGGCCGGCGACACAGCTTATGAATTGCTCATCGCTGAACTGACGCGGTAAACGCGCTTATTTGAAACAATTTTCTTACGCACTCGCAGGCCTTGAATAGCTGGCCGGCCTCATTCCCTTTGCCAAGCTCACAGTAACAGCTTTTGCTTTTCTTCTTTGAATATTTCCCTGAGCTCTGGAAACAGGCTGGGGTTGGAGGCTAAAATGTCCACTGAACCGGTCAGAAGCTTACCGCCCTCATAGAGGGGTTCCGCCAGACCGCCGGCCTCACGGACAAGCAACACCCCCGCAGCCACGTCCCACGGGTTGACCGCGATTTCCCAGAAACCATCCAGCCGACCAGCGGCCACATAGGCCAAGCCAAGCGCCGCGGAGCCAAGCCGGCGCACGCTTTGCGCTTCGCCTGAGAGCCTGATGAAGTTGGGCATGTTCGTTTTGGGTGTGTTGAAGAGGCGCTGCCGGAATCCGGTTTCCAACATAGCGTCTTCAATCTTTTCAATCCTTGAGACTTGGATGCGCTTGCCGTTCAACCAGGCGCCCTGGCCGGATTCAGCCGCGAAGCATTCATCCAGGGTGGGGCAGTAAATGACGCCCAACGTTAATTTTCCTTCGCAGGCATAGCCAACGGAAATGCAGTAGAAAGGCATGCCGTGAGCGTAGTTGGTGGTGCCATCAATTGGGTCCACATACCAGCGGTGCTCCAGGCTGCCACTGTGCTCTCCCGTTTCCTCCGCGTAGATGCTATGGGATGGGAATTTCTCGTGGATTTCGTTCAAAAGATACGCTTCAAGCGCCTTATCCGCTTTGGTGACCAGGTCCGCCCTGCCTTTGTACGCGATTTGCAAATCTTCTGTTTGCAGCTTGAGCGCCATGACGCCGGCTTGTTTGGCAATCGTAATCAGAAAGTCGAGTTCTGGGTTCATGAGAGCACCAATCCTTTTGGCGAATATTGAGCCATTGTAGCATGGAAGAAAGCCTGATTTGCGATTTTGAATGGGCAAAATGGCTTCGGGTTGATAAAATCAATTCGTCACGAATGCATTGAAAGGTGGTCCTGATGCGGTTCAACGCCAGAAGAATACACCGAATTCCGCTTTGGGTACTTGTGATTTGCGTGGTTTTTTGCCTGTCGCCAGGCATGGACGCGTTTGCATTGGAGACACAGAGTGTCTCACCGGAGTATCCCTGTTACCAATCCCGGTCGGAAATTTACGCATCAGGCCTTCAGTTAGAAGCGCAGTACCCGCAATTAGCCAGGTGGGTGGATTATGGCGATTCCTGGAAGAAGGCGCAGTCCAGTGGGCTTGAAGGGTTTGACCTGAGGGTGTTGGAGTTAACCAACCTGGCGACACCCGGCCCAAAACCTTCCCTGGTCGTCGTCAGCGGGCTCTCGGCCAATGAACTGGCGCCGGTTGAACTCAACCTCAGGCTGGCGGAAGAGATGCTTGCCGGTTATGGCGTTGACCCAAACATCACCTGGGTCCTGGATAAACTCGCGGTCCGGCTGGTTTGGGTTACCAACCCGGACGGGCGCGAACGGGCGGAGGAACAGGCACGCGCGAGTCTTCCCATCACGTGGAGTAAAAACCTCAACCCGGCCGGGTGCACCGAGGACAGCTTAAGTGGCGTCAGCCTGAACCGCAACTTCGCGTATGCCTGGAATAACAGCCCCACCGATGGGTGCCACCCCGATTTTCCGGGCCTCACCGCGCAGTCTGAGCCTGAAACCCTGGCATTGCAGGCGTACCTTTCGCAGGTTTTTAGCCAGCCTGAAGAAGGGGGCATGCTAATCAACCTCCGCACGAGGGGTAATTACCTGGTGTTGCCGTGGCGGTCCACAACGGACCTAACCGGGGAGCATGCCCTGTTGGATGTCCTCGCCAAGAAATTAGGCGTGGAGACACCTTTTGCTGCCAATCACTCCTCCTACGTAACCCAGCCGGCTGTGGGCACTTCCAGCGGCGCGCTGGTCGATTACGCCTACAGCCAATTTGGGATTGCCAGCTACGAGTTGTGGTTGGGGCCATCCCAAAGTATCGGGACTGAAATGAGTTGCGAAAGTTTTGAATCCCAATACCTGCAACCGAGCCTGCGTATGCTGGAGAAGTCGGCCCGGCTAAGCCTTGCGCCTGGGGAGAACGCGCTGGGGCCTGAAGTCGTCGGACTTACGCTCACCCAGCCAAATCCGGCGATAGATGAGTGGCAGGTGCAGGGGGAGGTTTCCAGCGCGCAATACAGGGATTACATCACCAGGGGGACGCCCTATCGGATTAGCGTATCTGTGGATGGCATTCCCTGGGTGGAGAACCCGGAGCCAATGACGGTAACGCTAACACCTGACGCCTTGTTGCCAGACAGCCTGGCGAGCTTTGATTTTGCGCTGCAGACCGCGGGGTTGACTCCCGGCCAGCATACCCTCTTTATCAGCCCCGAGGGAATGCAACCCAATGGCACGGTCTCCATTGGCATACTGGAGGCTGGCTTTATCCAAGTTAACAACCGCACCTACCTGCCATTAATCCGTCATTGAACCTCACACGTTGGTTATCCAGGCGAATTGCCTGGGCGTTTTCGGTTCTTCAGCCTCTATTTTGGAAGAATTTCCACCATAATAAGGCTTCAGTAATAGAATTGACCTCAATTTACCAACCACGTTTCTAAAAAAAGAATTTACACGCAAACCCTATACTCCCTGGAGGATACTATGCAAGGGAAACTGTCCCGGTATTTTTTATTGGCTGTCGCACTTCTGTTCATCCTCGCTGTATCCATCCAATCTTCTCCCGTTTGGGCGGATGAGCCTCTGCCCGACAAGCAGGTTGTTAATATCGCCTTTAAGGACGCTGAAGAACTTTCCATGCTGGCAGACAAGTACGATGTCATTGAAGTGGACCACACAACAGGTGTGTTAAAAGCCATCGTGACCGACGCGGAACGCCAGCGGCTTCAGGCCGCGGGCATCCGTTGGGTGGTGGATATTCAGTACACCGTTGAAATCAACAAAACCTATGGGATGCTGGCAGGCCAGACCTCTGGAATTCCGGGCTTCCCCTGTTACCGGACCATCGCAGAGATATTTGAGACCGGGGCAGCCTTGGCCAATAATTATCCCAACCTGGCTGAATGGAAGGATATTGGGGATTCCTGGGAAAAGACTGTTGACCCCAACGACGGGTATGACATGCGCGTTTTGGTGCTAGGGAACCGGACGAATGGCAATGTGGTTAAATCTGACATTTTTATCATGAGTGGAATCCACGCGCGTGAATGGGCACCGCCAGAGCTCAACACCCGCTTCGCGGAGTACCTGCTCTCCAATTATGGCGTGAACGCGGATGTGACCTGGCTGTTGGATTACAACAACATCCACCTGCTCCTGGTTACCAACCCTGATGGCCGCACAATGGATGAGAGCAACCAAAGCTATCTTTGGCGAAAGAACACAAACAACAATTACTGCTCCAATTCACTTGACAGAGGCGCGGACCTCAACCGTAATTTTCCATTCAAATGGCAAGCCTACAACTATCAGTGTGACGAGACGTACCCCGGACCCAACAAAGAGTCAGAGCCAGAGGTAACGACTGTGACCACTTATGTTCGCAGTCTTTTCACCGATATGCGCGGACCGGGAGACAACGACAGCGTTAATCCTATATCGGCAACGGGGCTTTTTATCGATTTGCATAGTTACTCGCGCCTGGTTCTCTGGCCATGGGGCTGGACTCTATCCAACTCTCCCAATGAAGCCCAGTTGCGCACGATTGGTTACAAATTTGCTTACTACAACGGGCATGATCCCAAAAAATCTGCCGCCCTTTATTACACCAACGGCACCACGGAGGATTGGGCATATGGAGAGCTTGGATTGGCAGGTTACTGCTTTGAAGTTGGGGATACCTTCCACCAACAGTGCTCCACATTCGAGAATGACATTTACCCAAACAACCAGCAAGCCCTGCTGCGGGCAGTGAAGATGGCTCGTAATCCGTACACCCTGGCCTACGGTCCTGAAACGTATAATCTCACAGCGCCAACCACACCTATTGATATAGGAACCACGTTTGAAGTCAAAGCGACGATTGATGACACCCGTTACAGCACGTTCTCAGGCGGCATTCAGACCCAATACATCAACGAAGCACGCTATACCATTGACGCGCCTTCCTGGACGCCAGGCATCACGAAGTATGCCATGATCGCGGACGCGGGAGATTTTGATCTCAAAAAGGTTGTGAACGTGACTGGTGTGGTGGATACCACCAACCTGACCACCGGACAGCATATCCTGTTCGTGGAGGGCAAGGACGCGCAGGGGAAATGGGGTCCACCCACAGCCATTTACATCACGATAAGTGATGTTGTGATAACTCCCGAGCCCACTAACACACCAGAACCCCCAATAATTACCAATACCTACCTGCCGATCATCCTCTCCAATAACGATTAATGACTTTAACAAAGAAAAGACCTGCCTGAAAAAAAACAAGGGCAGGTCTTTTGATTTAAGAGAACTTTTTAACGTCGTTTCAACGCGCGGTAAATCAAGAGAATAATCACCGCGCCGACCACTGCAGCTATCAGCGTTCCGAGCAGACCACCAGTGGCGATTCCGAGTAATCCAAAGAGCCAGCCACCCAGGAAACCACCCAGGATACCAGCTATGATGGCGCCAAACAGCCCGACCTTCACACCTGGAACAAGCATGTCAGCCAGGAAACCGGCAACAGCACCTACAACAATCGTCCACAACCAATTTAAACCTTCCATTATTTCACCTCACTTTTCTTATCGGTTGGTTTTGTAATTTTCATTTTACCCAGGATTTTGTGTAAATCAATTATGACCTTACACAGGCTTGAAGCAGGAAAAGTTTTTCCAGGCAGACAGAGGCGTGATAAAGTTAAGCATAACAAAGCTTGCAAGCCAGGAGGATGATATGGATAAATTCATCGTGGTCGCGGGAAACATTGGAGCGGGTAAAAGCACGTTGGTGCAGCTGTTGAGCGACCGGCTGGGTTTCACCCCGTTTTTTGAACCGGTGAACGACAATCCGTATCTTTCAGACTTTTATAAAGATATGCAAAGGTGGTCGTTCCATTCCCAGCTTTATTTTCTCACGCGCCGCCTGCGTATCCACAAGCAACTCCTGGCCGCTGAGAGCTCCGTGGTACAGGACCGCAGTGTGTATGAGGACGCGGAAATCTTCGCGCGGAATCTTTACCTCCAGGGCGATATTAGCACCCGGGATTACGCTGTATACCAGGACCTGTATCAAATTCTCATTTCCCTGCTGCCCCCGCCAAACCTGATTGTTTACCTGAGGGCCTCAGTTCCAACCCTACAAGGCCGGATTTCCAAACGTGGCAGGGATTACGAGGCCAGCATACCGGTTGATTACCTTGGCCGGCTGAACAACCTTTACGAGGAATGGATTGATTCGTTCACGCAGTGCCCTGTTTTGATTGTCCCGAGCGACAGTTTAAACCTGGTTTCAAGCGACGAAAATATATCGCAGGTGGTGAATGCCATCCAGGAGAAATTGAGCGGTAAGACAGAGATGCGGCTATAATCTTTTTTCTTTAATCACAAAACTATTCACATCTTTAGTATTTAATGAATAGTGATAGTGATAGGGGGTGTGGATAGTGTGGAAAAAAGATTATCCGATAAATTATCTGGGAGCATACGCGCGTTTTTCCCCGTCAATAATCAATATCAACTTGTCATTTGTTTAATAATTGTTCCACAACATCCTGTGGAGAAAACACGGGTTGATTTGTTGAAATAGGGAGAGGGAAATTCCCGGGTAAATTGTGGGAGATTTTTCAGGCAAGGCTTCCCCAGGGTAAAGACCGGGCTGTGGATAAGTTGACCCGTATTATGCACAGTTTCCGGGAGTTATCCACAGAAAAAGGGCAGTTATCCACAGGCGCAGGGTGAAGTTGGGTTGAAAGGCTGGTTATAAACCGTACTCGCCCTTCCAGGTTTCCAGGAGCGCTTCGACCTGTTCGATGAAGTAATCCAGGGATTGGGTCATTTTTTCCGTGGTCAGTGAAGTAAAGCCAAGGCTGGCAAGAAATTCCAACCAGGATTCCTGCTGCGCGGGGACATCGGCGAGCACTTCCGCGGATTGGCGCCAGGTCTCGAGGATGGGCCAGAGTGTGGCGAAGGCGGTGCCACTTTCCGCGATTGAATCGCAGGCTGTGAGGAAATATGGCTTGCGTGCGCGGCTCAGGTTGGGAGGACAGTTTGGAGCCTGGCTGGCGCTTAGCAGGGCTTGTTCCCAGGCCGGCCGCCAGAGGTGATAGGCCTCGGGTGAGAAATTTTCATTGCCAAGCAGACGGGCGAGGGCGCCTGCCAGGGGCAGTTGGCCCACAGCTTCCGCGCGGGCAGGGAAATCAAGCAGCAGGCGGCGGATGGTGAGGGCTTGTCCGCTCAACGCCGCGATGGCGTTCACAGCCAGACCCACCGCTTTGAGGTAGCCCACCATCCAAGCGGGTAAACTATCCGTCTCGTTTGCCTCCAGTTCAAACCAGGTTTGACGGGCTTTCTCGGCAAGCGCGCTTGAGCGGGCGTAGAAGGATTCGGGTGTGTCGAACTGGGCATTCACCCCTGCCTGGATGAAATCGAGCCAATGGTCGGGATCATACAGGAAGCTGTTGTGGTCACACAGTGCGAAGCCGAGCCAGGGATTTTGGCGCAGTCGACGCGGAAAGGTATAGAAGGACTGGTGGTGGTGCTCGATATCAAACGAGACTTCAGTGCTGACGCGCAACACCTCTCGCGCGACGGCCGGATTCTCCTTGTGGATGATGACCATATCAATATCGGTGGTTCCCCCCAGGAGAGGTTCAGGTCGCAGGACTGAGCCGGTCAGATACACGGCGATGATGTCGTTTGGCTGGCGCATCCGCCTGGCAAGATGGTCCTTGGCCAGTTTGACAAGCATGTCTGGGGTAACGCGCATGAGTGTGCTCCTTAATTGCCCAGTGGCAGGCTTTCCTGGTAAGGCGCGAGCCGCAAGGCCTCGCGGATGCGATTGGTGACAAGGCGGAGGTCATCCGCACGGGCGATGATGTTCAAATCGTCTGTGTCGAGGACCAGCAAGCGGCCCTGCCACTTGGGCTGGGAGAAAAAAACGTCGTAGGCCTGGTTGAGCTCGTTGATGTAAGCCTGGTCCATGTCCCGTTCGTAGGGGCGGTCACGATGGGCGATGCGTTGCATCAGCGTGGAAGTTGTGGCGCGCAGGTAAACAACCAGGTCTGGCTGTGGAATTTTCTCCGCCAGAGCCTGGTGGACCCGGTGATACATGTCCAGTTCATCGCCAGCCAGGTTGATTCCGGCAAAAAGCGCGTCCTTATCGAAAGTGTAGTCCGAAATCAACATGCGACCGGCATTCAGTGTTTCGGGGATGACCTTATGTTGCTGCTGGTACCGGCTGAGCAGGAAGAAAATCTGGGTTTGGAACGCGTAACGTTCGCGGTCCGCGTAGAAGCTGCTTAGAAAGGGGTTCTCCTCGAAAACTTCGAGGAGCAGGTCAGCCTGGAAGGGCTCACGCAGGAAGCGCGCCAGCGTGGTCTTTCCCACGCCAATCACGCCTTCAATGGCAACATACATTTCAAAGCCTCCGGTACAGGGTAAAAGTAACGAATAATATACCACATCCGATAGGTGGGGAGGCTCGGTCTGGACCCAAGCAGCGGACGATAGGTGAAGATCTATTGGCCAGGTTACGGATTTATTGCTGGCCAATCTACCCCCATAGACTTTTTTCAAAATTTGGAAACACAGGATAAAATTAGCATAGAACCGGAGAGCGGCATGGACATATCAAAAATTTTCGACCATAAGAAAATTATCTTTTCGCTGGAAATTTTTCCGCCCAAAAAAGATACCCCTTACAACGTCATCTATAACACGCTCCTGAAGTTGCGTGGCATCCCCGCGGATTTCATCAGTGTGACCTATGGCGCGGGGGGAAGTAAAGCCCAGCGGGATAAGACCATCGAAATTGCCGCGCTCATTTTGAGCACCTACCATATCGAGCCGGTGGCCCACCTGACCTGCGTTAATTCTGACAAGGGTGAAGTCCTTTCCGCGTTGGAGCAGCTGAAGGCAAACCAAGTGCAAAACATCATGGTCCTGCGCGGGGATATCTCGCCCGACGTCCCGCCCAAGGAGGATTTTAGGCATGCCAGTGACCTGGCAGCGTTTATCAAAGCCTACGACTCCAGTTTTAACCTGCTCGGGGCTTGCTACCCGGAAGTCCATTACCAAGCCGAATCGATGGAAAAAGATATTGAACATCTCAAAATCAAGATTGAGAACGGCGTCACGCACCTGATAACCCAGCTTTTCTTTGATAACAGCAAGTTCTATGAGTTTCGGGAGAAAGCAGAGAAGGCGGGCATCCACGTACCCATCGAGGCAGGCATCATGCCCATCACCAGCCTGCGGCAAATTGAACGCACCGTCGCGCTCAGCGGGGCGAGCGTGCCGGCCAAGCTTTCGCGCCTATTCAGCCGATATGGCGAAAATCCGAAGGCCCTGTTTGACGCCGGCATTTACTACGCGACAGAACAAATCATCGACTTAATTGATCACGATGTACGCGGCATTCACCTTTATACAATGAACAACGTGGAAACGGCCACCCGCGTCAGCGATGCAATCCAAAACATCCTTGAGGCGGAAAACACCCCGACCAACGCAGCCTGAGTGGCTCAACCCCTTAACAAAAGGAGCCCGGTTTAGGGCTCCTTTTGGTTTATGCAGCCTCTTACCGGATTGCCAGTGGGAGGAATAGGTTGCGCCGGGCAATGGTTGATTCAATTGCCCCCAGGTCGCAACGTGGTGTGTAACCTGTCGCTGAACCCCCCGCGTAAGGACGTGGGTTCTCCTGCAACTGGTCCGAAGTGAGCAACACGTTGGTAAAGTCACGACACCCGGCAGGGTTGCCCGCATCCACCGCGGGGCCCCAAAAGAGCGGGTGGTAGTATTGCGTGTTGTCCGCGTATAGCGTGAGGGGACCAAGTTTGGGGTCGAGCAACACACCAGCTGTTCCGTATTGCATCCCCTGAAGGTTTCCGCTGAGGGTGCAAAACCCTCCTGCGTATCCAAGCAGGTTGTAACCATCAGACTCTAGTTTGCCATAACAATCTGTCGCGACGACCTCGAATGGCACAGCCTTCAGGTCCTTATTACCGGCAATCACACTGTTTCTCGAAATGACCTTGCTGTTGCCCGTGGTATAAAAGCCACCGCCCATGCCCAATATTTCATCGTCAAGGTCAAAGTCGGCGGTATTGTCGGTGAGGGTGGCGTTCGCGAGCCGGATGACGGCCGTGTTGCTGAGGTAAAACCCACCGCCATCCACACTGGCTTTGTTACCACTTACGGTTGAATTCGTAATGGTTAGCATCTCGTCGCTGATAGCCACCGCACCGCCCGCGGTGCCGGCTGTGTTATTGATGACGGATGAATTTGTGATGGACGCGCCTTTCAAGATGTACAGGCCCCCGCCATAACCTTCGGCCTGGTTGTCCATGATCAGGCTGTTTACAATTTCCGCCGAGTCGCCGGATAACGCGAGCCCTCCACCATAATTGGCAAGGTTGGCGTAAACTTTGGATAAAGTGATGGATAGCGTGCCACCCCTTAAATTTATTGCTCCGCCTCCCTTACCAGATGAATTGTTGAAAAACTCGCTACTCGTTATCGTAAACGTTCCATCATCAAGAAACAGGGCACCGCCGTACCCGTTGTCAACATTATCCGCGCTGTTGCTGTGGATCAGGCTGTTATTGATGGACAGAGTGTTTCCGACACCACTGCTACAAATCGCGCCACCATACGAAACGGAACTTGTATTGGCGCTGACAGTACTACTGCTTATGGTCAGGGTGCCTATGTTGGTGATGGCTCCACAAGAATCTGAATGGTTGTTCCTAATCTCGCTACTCTCCGATATGTGGATGGCGCAAGACGCGCACGTGTTCGTGATTGCTGGTCCCACTTCAGCCAGTTCGTTTCCGCAATTCTCCACGCGGACACCTTGCAGGTAGAGTGTTTTGCTGGATTCCGCGCTGTTGATGACAACTGCCTGGTTAAAGCCAACAATGGCCAGATTTTCTATGGTGGCGTTAGCCCTGATTCGAAAAGCGGGTTCGGTTCCGGCGCTAAACCCATTAATTACAGTTTGGGTTTGAGCACTACCAGACCCAGTAATCCTGACCGGTTTTACCAGCTCAAGCCTTGAAGGGATGTAAAAGACGCCAGCAGGCAAGTTGATGATGTCCGTGTCATCGTCATAATTGGATTCCTGGACGGCCGCGAACAGTCCGCATTGTCCGTTGGAATCGGCGCAAATATTGTCCCCCAAGTGTAAATCATTGAGCATTGTTGTTGTGTTTACGGTGAATGTTGCCTGGGTTCCATTGCCCGCCTGCACTGAAGCGGGTATTACCATCAGGCAGCACAGGACAAGAAGGCGTAATAAGATGGATTGCGCCTTGGTTGGACTCATGTTTCCTCCTTATGGGAAAGCATTAAGCGGATGTGTTGATTGTAGAAGCAGAACAGAACAATAAAATTATACAAGAATTAATCGCGTTTTCCATAAATATTTCAGACGTCTACGCGATACTCAATATTTGTTGACATTATTGTCAAATGAACAGGCAGAAGAAAATAAAAAATCCCCAAGACGGATAACCGGCCTGGGGATTGATTGCGTCTGGTTGCAGCGCTTAGAGCGCTTCCAGCCTGTTGACCATTTCGTTGATGACGTCATAGCCACCCTGCCAGAATTCGGGCTTGGTGACGTCCAGGCCAGCTTCGGCCAGCAGTGCGATGGGCGCGATGGAGCCGCCAGCGGAAAGGATGCGCATGTACTTGGGCTTGAAGGCTTCGCCTTCCTTTTTGTAAAGCTGGTAAAGAGCGAAAACCAGCAACTGGCCAAACGCGTAGGCATACACATAGAACGGGGTGCCGTAGATGTGCGGGATGGAGACCCACTCGTACTTGAACTCATCCGAGACATCCACCGCGTCACCAAATTCCTCCTTGAGGTTGGCGAGGTAAGCCTCTGAAAGCTCGTCCACCGAGGCGTCCTTCACGATCATCTCGTGCGCCTGGCGTTCAAACAGCGCGAAGTAAACCTGGCGCAGGATGGTGGCAAAGGCGTCGTCCAGCTGGCGGAAAAGCAGGTCCTGTTTGACCGATGGGTCGCTCTCGCGTTCCAGTAACAGGTCTGTCAGGGTCATTTCGCCAAAGGTCGAGGCGGTCTCAGCCAGCGGCAGGCAGGCATGCTGCGTGAACAAGCTATGGTTTTCAGCCATCATGGAGTGGATGGCGTGGCCGAGTTCGTGGGCCATGGTGGAGACGTCGTCGGCCTTGCCCTGGTAGTTGAGCAGTACCCATGGGGTCAACTCAGGCAGGAGGGTGGAGCAGAACGCCCCGCCCATCTTGCCCTTGCGCACTTCGCTATCCACGTGCTGTTCATCAAACACGCGTTTGGCCAGGCGCGCGAACTTGCCATCAAAGCGCTCAAAGGCTTCAAAGGTCAGGTCGATGCCCTGTTGGAAGGAGAAGCGTTTGTCAGATTTGGAGACCGGGGCGTAGATATCGTACCGGCGCAGTTTCTCAATGCCCAGCTTTTTAGCTTTGAGTTGGAAATAGCGGTGGAAGATGCCAATATTCTTGCGGGAAACATCCAAAAGCGTTTCAATCACCGTGTCGGGCAGGTCGTTGACCTGGTTGCGGACCGAAATCGGGCTTTTAAAGCCACGCAGGGACACGTTCTCGTTGCGCCAGTCCCGCACCAGGTTTTGGTATATCTGACCAAGGATGGGGGCGTCGTGTCCATAGACCCGGTAAAGTTCCTGGTACGCCTGGGCGCGCAGGTCCGCGTCATCACTGCGGGCAAGCACCATCAGCTCCCCGCGGGTCAGTTCCTTCTCCTCCCCCGCGACTGTGAGTTTAAAGGTGTAGCGGTTGGTGATGGAGTCGTAGAGCATGTTCAACGCGGAATTGCCGGTCACGTTCTTGATATTGACTACCTTTTCCTCAGGCTCGCTGAGGGTGTAAGGCTTGAAGTTGCGTATTTGCTCCAGCCAATAGCGGTAATCCCCACTGGCGGCCAGCAGGCGGCTGGCGTTTTCATTGTCCAAAGCCTTCCACCACAGGCTGAAGAACAGGGTGCGGTTTTCAGCGTCCGCGATGAATTGTTGAACCCTGGCGATGGCAATCTGGGCTTTTTGGTCCTGGGTGTTGGCCGCGAAAGAGAGTTCCGCGAATCCATAAAGACGGTAACCCAGTTTTTCGAGGGTTTCCATGGCGTGGATGATTACCAGGAAGCGTTCAGTGGGGATACCAGCCTGCAGCTCTGCGCGGTAAGCTTCAAAATTGGTTATTAGGGCTTCCATTTGTTGGTATGTCGCGTCGATATTGGCATCATCGAAGCCGTTAAAAAGGTCTTTCAAGCTCCAGGGTGATTGGGTGTAAGCGTTCGTTTCAGTCATGTTTTCCTTCTTTGTAGATGGTCATTCTTCTCGCAGTTGGGCGCGATAAGCTGCCCGCAGTTTCTCAATGGGTTGGCGCTCGTGGGCGCTTTCGTCCCAATAATACCAAAGCTCCCAGCCGTTGGCTGGCCCCTTGCGTAAGGTACGGGCCAGGGCGTGGATGGAGCCCCTCTGGCCGTCCATCACCAGCGCCCCATCCGCCTGGACGATGGCGCGGATGTCGCTTTCCAGGCCAAAATAGAGGGTTGTGCCGGGGTTAATCAGCCCTTGTTCCACCAGGATACCAAAGGGGACACGTTTTTGGTTGCGCAGGTTGGGGGTGATGAAAATGGGCGCGTCAAATTCAAGCTGGACGTCGTGGCTGAGGCGTTCACAGGCGGCTTCCACGTAGTGTTGCTCCACCTCGATACCAATGAAGTGGCGCTGAAGCTTGCGCGCCATGGCCCCGGTGGTACCCGTGCCAAAGAAGGGATCGAGCACCACGTCCCCGGCATTGGTGGAGGAAAGCAAAACACGGTAAAGCAAGGCTTCCGGTTTTTGGGTGGGGTGGGTGCGCTTGCCGTTCTCCTTCAGGCGTTCCGCGCCGGTGCAGATGGGCAGGAACCAATCCGAGCGCATCTGAAGGTCATCATTGAGCGCTTTCATGGCGTGGTAGTTAAAGGTATATTTGGCGCCACGCTCCTTTTGCGCCCAAAGCAGGGTCTCGTGGGCGTTGGTGAACCGTACACCACGGAAATTGGGCATGGGGTTGCTCTTAATCCAGACGATGTCGTTGAGAATCCAATAGCCAAGGTCCTGCAAAATCCGGCCAACCCGGTAAATGTTATGGTAAGAGCCAATCACCCAAAGCGTGCCGGTGGGCTTTAGCACACGTCGGCAGGCCATCAGCCATTCGCGGGTGAAATCGTCATAGGCGGAAAGGGTCTCAAATTTATCCCAGGCCTCATCCACGCCCTGGACCTTGGTCACGTTCGGACGCCAAAGGTCCTCTTTGAGCTGGAGGTTATAAGGTGGGTCGGCAAAAACCAAGTCCACCGACTCAGCCGGCAGGCTGGTGAGCACATCAATACAATTCCCCTGGAGGACTTTATCGAGCCAGGGCGCGAGCGGGTTTTCCATATCCTTCTTATTTTACCGGAGGGGACTCGTCTTGGGAAATTAATTTCCTTTCCAAGGGGTCATTTCGGCCAATTGGGGGTCCAAGGCTGGCAGAAAAAGGGGGAGTGCGTGCAAAAACCTTGAGTTTGAGGGGCTTGCTGGCTATAATCCTGCGCAGGAGAATTCGCATGACAACACAAACCCCCGCCTACCCTGAAAGTTACACTTTTTATTATCCGATTGAGGTTCGCTTCGCCGACCTGGATACACACAGGCATGTCAACAACATCAAGATGCTGGAGTACGTTGAAACCGCCAGGACGGTTTACTACGAACAGGCCGGCATTTGGGATGGCAAGACCGTGGAAAACATGGGGATGGTTGTGGCCTCCCTCAATGTTGACTATGTCAATCCCATCCGCTTTGGGCAACCCACGCGCGTTGGAATTACCCTTAGTCAGCTGGGTTCCAAGAGCCTGCGCTTTCGTTTCCAAATTGAGGCGGAGGATGGCGCGGAGGTGTTTGCCAGGGGTGAGGTGGTAATGGTCTCGTACGACCACGCCGAGGGGCATTCCCGACCGGTCTCCGCGGAATGGCGCGAGAAGCTGGCCCGTTTTGAGAACAACGAGGAGTTTTTGGCATGATGACAGAAGCTGGAACCCTGCCGGCGGTGGACCCCGCGTACCTTGAAGCGTTTCTTGTACGCCTTTTGAACACACCCAGCCCCACCGGCTTTGCCCAGGAGGCTATTGGCCTGGTTGAAAAGGAACTGGCCCAGTATGACAACGTGAGCACGCGGCGCACGCACAAAGGCGCCCTGCTGATTACGGTGCCAGGTCCTGAAGGTGGCGCGCCCAGGCGGGCCCTCACCGCGCACGTGGACACACTGGGCGCGATGGTGAAAGAAATTAAGCCCAGCGGACGGCTGACTCTGACCAACGTGGGCGGGTTTGCCTGGGGCAGCGTGGAAGGGGAAGGCTGTTGGGTACACACACGCGGGCATGGACGGGTGCGTGGTTCAATTTTGCCCAACCAGGCTTCGGTGCACGTTTATAGCGGCGCGCGGGATAACAAGCGCGACGCTGAGAGCATGGAAGTGCGCCTGGACGCAAAGGTCGACAGCGTGGAAGCCACACGGCAGTTGGGCGTGGAGGTGGGGGACTTTGTTTCCTTTGACGCCCGGGTGGAGGTGAATGATGGCTTT
Source organism: Chloroflexota bacterium (assembly GCA_029777225.1). GTDB lineage: Bacteria > Chloroflexota > Anaerolineae > Anaerolineales > Anaerolineaceae > Mesolinea. The sequence continues at coordinate 6,996 of JAKOSR010000159.1, read as the reverse complement.
GTTCGCTCGCGCCACCTGGATGACAAGGCGGCGGTGGCGGTGCTGGTGGCCGTGGTACAGGCGCTGCACACAACCGGGCTGAAGCCGACTAAGGACACGATTTTCCTGGTTAGCAACTATGAAGAAGTGGGCTTTGGCGGGGCGTCGGACTTCCCGGCCACGCTGGAGGAGTTGGTGGCGGTGGACATGGCCGCGATTGGTTCCGGGCAGGCCTCGGACGAGTTCCACGCCACGTTGTGCGTCAAAGACAGCAGTGGCCCCTATCACCACGGGCTCTCCAACCGGCTGCGGGATCTGGCTGAAAAGTACAAGGTGCCCTACAAGGTGGATATTTACCCCTATTACGGCTCAGACGCGAAGGCGTACTGGGGAGCCGGAGGGGCAGCGGCCATTGCGCTGATTGGGCCCGGGGTGGATTCCTCGCACCATTACGAGCGCACCCATCGCGATGCGCTGCTGGCGACGGCCAACTGGGTGTTGGCTTACCTGCTGGAAGAATAAACTTGCCCGGGGTACACCCGGAATCGACAGGATTAGAGCGTAGGCACCGATTTGTGGTCCACCAGGTCCTGCAGGGTGGTCTTTTTGAGGTGGGCGATGAGCTGCGCCTCCGCCTCCTGCCACACGGATGATAACGGGCAATCCTTGGAGAGGGTGCAGCTGCCTGGGTTGCGGGAGCAATTGGTCATGGCAATCGGGCCGTCGATGGCGGTCAGAATCTCGTAGATATTTATTTGAGAGGGCGGCCGGCTGAGCATAATGCCTCCGTGCGCACCCCTGCGGGTGTTGACGAGCCCGGCGTTGCTGAGCTGGGAGTTGATGCGGGAAAGGAACATGGGGGAGATGACCATTTTTTCCGCGATTTCATGGGAGGGGACCTGTCGGTCTGGCCCAGCCTGGGCAATGTACATTAACGCCCGCATGGCGTAATCGGCCTGGTTTGTAATTTGCAGGGACATAATGCCTCTTTTTCGCGCCGCAATCCTTATGTGAGAACTATCACAATTAGTTTATCACTACCTGTCGATTTTATAAAAGTATAAATCTCATATTGGATAGGAAATGTCTACTTCCTGCCGCGTAGAGAGAAGTTTGAGCCATCCGTTGAAACCTCGACCCAGCGGTAGTCAGCGAGGCTGATGGGCTGGTAGGCGGAGATGGCCACGTCGCCCGGGCTGGGGCTGCCCAGGATTAAGACGGGATTGGTTTGGCGCTGGCAAGGAGCCTGGCCGCTTTTGGGCAGACCAGGGCCGATGAAAACGCTTGCCAACGAAAGTTCGCAGGGTTGAATATCGGCCGCGTAAGACAGCACAGCCTTGAACTCCTCGAGCTGGAGGCTCAACGCGCTGAGCGCTTTTTCTCCCGGGACTGCCTGCAAAAGGCCGCTCTGGCCAAACGCGATGACGTCCTGCGCGCGTAAGTTCGCCTGGGGGATGCCTTGCTGTTCAAAGGCGTGCGAGAGATTACGGGTGGTTGCCAGCCTGGACGCGTCGCAACCCCATAAAACCTGCCCAACACGCATGGAATTCGTGAGACCGAACAGCCCGGAGACGGCCGCCTTGCTGCAGCTGGGGATGATGATAAAGTCGATTTGCCGGTTGAAGGGCGAAAAGGCCGCGGTAACCTCCTGGAGCAAGGTCCGGCCATCCATGGCCCCGTTAATCAGAATGTGCGCTCCACCAGCCGTGGTGACCAGCGCCACCGGGTCCGCCTCGGCGCCAATCAGCCGGAGGGTGAGCCTGCCGTCCGGCCTGGCTTCCACAGCCGACCAAACCAACAGGCTAAGGCAGGTCAGCCCGGTAAGTGCCCAGGCCGGCTTGAGCAGGGTCGCGGCGGCTTTGCGGGGAGCCAGGCGGAAGGCCACGGCGAAAAAGAGCGCGTAGTAAAGCAAGACCCACATCAAGCTGAAGGCAGGGAAAACCCAGGCGTTGGGGAATAACCCTGACAGGAAGAGGACAACGCGATTGGTGTAGGCTGAGAATGGCCAGGCCAGCCAGGCCAACAGCTTACCCAGCCCTGGCGCGATGAGACCGCCAGCTAGGGCGACCAGCGAAAGAATCATCAAAGGGGGTTGGGCGGGCAGTACCAGGGGGTTGGCCAGCAGGAAAAGCCAGGAACTTTCGCGGAAGTGCCAGATGATGAGCGGCAGCACCATGGCCTGGGCAATAAGGGTGAGGAGAAAATACTCCCCCAACACTCCGCCCAGTTTTTCTGCTGCCGGCTCGCCAAACCTGGCTTCGAGACGCGCGCGCAGGCTTTTTTGCCAGGGCTCAGAGAACATTGCCAGGCCAAGCGTGGCCATGGCGCTCATTTGAAACCCGATATCCCAGGGTATATGGGGATCAATCCAGACCATTAACAAGACGCACAGCCCCAGGTTGTTCAGCATGTTGCCGCGCCGGAAAAGCATGCTGCCGAGGATGACGTACGAGCTCATGATGGCCGCCCGGATGACCGAAGCGGAGGCCCCAACCAGGATGCTGTAACCAGCCAGCACCAGGATGGCCACCACGCCCCCGGAGCGGGCGCCGAAGCGTTTGGTCAGCAGGCGCGTGACGATGCTGGCGAGGATGGTCATGTTAAAGCCGGAGATGGCGATGATATGGGCGGTTCCGGTCAGGGAGTAGGCGTATTTGAGCCCGGATGAGATGCCGCTTTCATCGCCCAGTAAAATGCCGCGCAATAGGGCGCTTTCAGGGCTGGGAAAAATCGCGTTCACCACGCCAATGGCTTTTTCGCGTAGTTGGTAGATGGCTGTCAGAATGGGGCTGCCGTTTCCTGTGGCCAGAACGCGCACTTGCGCGTAACGCGCGAGGGCGTAAATGCCGTGGTGCTCCAGCCACGCGCGATAGGAGAAGGAGCCAAAATCCTCCGGCACAGTCAGTTCCCCGTGGATTTGCACTTCGTCTCCATAATGGTAGACACTCCCCAACGGGACTTCCACCAAAATTTTGCCCGAAACCCGCGCTTCGCCCGTTTTCAGCTCCGCGCTTTCAACCGTACTCAGCCTGACCGTCAGGGCTGTGGCGGTGCTGCGGGTTTCAGGAGGTTTGACCACCATCCCCCGCAGGGTCAGGTTCTCCATGTCCAGGTAATATGGGATGGCGTCCGGGCCCGTGTCAGGCAAGCTGACCTGGTAGAGCAGCGCCGCGAAGCACACCGAGGCTGCCAGCAGGAGGGAGGGTAGTTGGGGTTGAGGCAAAATACGCGGCCGGGACCTGGCCTGCAGGATGGCGCCCAGCACTGAAAGCGAGGCCGCCACGCCCCAGGCGTACCAGGGCAGATTTATGCGGCTTGCCAGGAGTGGCCCGACCAACGCGGCGCAACCCAGCCAAAAGAAGGGCATGAATTCCGGGAGGCGGACCTTTGTGGTGGGCGCGTTTGGCATGGCGGGGATTGACTGGCGGCTAAGCCGCCGGTGAGTTTAGTCCTGGGTGGTGTTCGAGGTACTCCAGCAGAACCTTCAGCGCGTTTTCCGCCAGCTGTTCCTTCACCTCCACCCTGCTACCCTGGAGCAGAAAGTGGTGGGCCGAGTCCCCTTCAGGGGTGGAGAGACCGCACCAGCTGGTGCCAACTGGCTTGACGGGGGTGGCCCCGCCCGGGCCGGCAATACACGAAACAGAAAGGCCAAGGTCCGTGCCCAGGGCCTGGCGGATGCCCCTGGCCATCTCCAGTACCACCTCGGCGCTCACCGCGCCGTACGCTTTGAGGGTATCCCACTGGACGCCCAGGAGTTTGACCTTGGCTTCGTAAGCGTAGGATACGACCGCGCCAACAAAAACATCTGATGATCCCGGCACGTTGGTGACGCGGTGGCTGATTAATCCGCCCGTACAACTTTCCGCCAGGCCCAGCGTCAATTTGCGCTGGTACATCAGTTTGCCCACCCGGGTTTCGAGGTTATCCGAGGGGAGCAAAGGTTCGGCCACCGTCTGGGCGGGTTGGGAGACGTCTATTTTTCGCCAGATATCCACCAGGTTGTGTTGCTGGATGTAATCGGCGACCGGTTGGGTAATCCATCCGTCCATCACCAGCGCTTCGGCGGGCTCTCCGGCTTCCAGGCGCGCGCGGAGGGTGGAGGACGCGATTTCCGGCACATCAAGGTTCTCCAGGTAGACCAATCGGGCCCCCTGGCCACGCAGTTTATACAAAAATTCCTGGTTGGGTTCAAAGCCTTTGCGTGGGCTGATAACCAGGGTGGCAAGCTGCAGCAGGCGGTCGGACTGCAGCCAGTTTTGGAAGGAAGGCTTTTCACCAGCGAAGGTGTCCGCGCCAAGCAGGAAGGCCAGTTCAAGCGCGGGGTCCACGCTCTCGCGCAGCGCGGTGAGGGTTTCCACCGTAAAATTCGGCCGGCTGGTGCCCTCAACCAGGCGGCGCTCCAGGTCGCTCACCCGCACATCCGCCACCAAAGCTCCCAGGTCAGCGGCTATTTGTTCAGTGAAGAGTTGACAGATGTCGAAGCGGTGCTGGTAAGTGGGCGGTAGGGAGCGCTTGACGTTATCCAGGATGTTGTGATGGCGGAAGATGGGCATAATCACCACCTGGCGCGTGCGCTGGCCGCGGATAGCCAGCTCTTTGACCGCTTGCACAACCAGGCTGGCATGCCCCAGGTGGAAAGGGTCCGCCGAGGTGCCAAACACTAATAATAGTTCGGGATTCTCAGGCATTAAATTCCTCTTTTTGGCGGTCTTCCAGTTCCCACAGCCATAGACTGGCGGAGGCGTCGCTGGGCATTTGCCACCCTCCCCGCGGCGAAAGACTGAACGAGAGCACCTGCGGTCCGTCTGGTGAGGCGGAACGCTTGAATTGGTTGGTAAAAAAGCGCTGGTAAAAGACCTTCAGCCAGGCGGCGATTTCAGCATCCGGGAATTGCCCTCTGAAGGCTGCCTGGGCCCGCGTTAGAACTTCCCTGGGAAGGCAATGCTGGCCGATGGCGTGGAAAAGAAAGAAATCATGCAGCAGGTAGGGGCCGATGCTGCCCTCAGTGGTCTGGCTCAAACCCGCGGTACCGTCGGGCGGCAGCAGCTCTGGCGAGATGGGCGCGCTGGTAATGGCAAGCGCCAGCTGGCTGCCGTCAGCGCCAAGCAAATGCCCTGCCGCCCAGGTGAGAACCTCCAGCAGCAGTGTTTTGGGAACGCCCGCGTTGATGGCGTACATGGACATTTGGTCGCCGTTATAGGTGCACCAACCCAGGGCGGCTTCAGACAAATCGCCGGTTCCCACCACGAGCGCGGAGCGCATGTTGGCCAGGTCCATCAGAATCTGCGTGCGTTCACGGGCCTGAGCGTTTTCAAAGGTGGTGTCGAATTGGCCGGCTGGATGGTGGATGTCGGCCAGGTGGCTGGCAAGCGCGGCGTGGATGGGAATGACTTCAAAGGTTACCCCAGCCAGGCTGGCCAGCCGGCGCGCGCGGTCGCTCGAGGCGGCGCTGCTGCCCGGCCCGGGCATGGAGACAGCCAGGATGTTTTCGCGGGGCAGGGAGAGCAGGTCAAATGCCTGGCAGCAAGCCAGCAAGGCCATGCTGGAATCGGCGCCTCCCGAAAGGCCCACCACGACACTTTGACCGCGGATATGGCGGAGGCGGGTGGCCAGGCCAAGCGCCTGGATTTCAAGAACTTTGGCGTAAAAGGCGTCTTTTTCGCGGGTTGGGAGGAATGGCCTGGGGTTTGGCGCTAGCTTCATCGCGTTGACGGAGGGCCTGACGGTTTCGGCAGTTGTGGGAACGGATTGGGCTGGCGGCGTAGTGCTGAGATTCAGCTCCAGGGTGAGGGTTTGGGTTAGAAGGCTGGGATGGCTGGTGCTGGCCAGCCAACGGCTGGCCTGCCAAACGCCCATCGCCCCTGAAAACACCTGGTCGGTGGTGGATTCCGTGGGCCCGCACGAACTGAGCGCCAGGGTGGTTTGGCTCGCGGCGGTGTGCGTTTCAGCCTGCTGGACCCAGCCCGGGGCGCTTTCTGCCCGTGCCGGCCAGGCGCAAGGATTCAGGAGCAGCGCCGGGGTGGCATCTGGCGGGCTGCCTAGGGTAGCCCCGACCATCACCTGGAAGGGTGGATAGCCCTCCACGTGGAACACAAGGTCCACACCCACGGGAAGGCCGGGGTGCCCCTGTACCTCGGGGAATTCCGGTAGCTGCCAGCCGGGGGAGAAATGTCGGCTGGGGGCTTGACTGCCCGGTTCGCGCGGGGTGCCACAGATTGAAAAGCCCAACAAACCTGCCGGGCCAAAGACCGCGGCGGCGTTGAATAGTTGACTGCCCAGCTGGAGCGGGAGCCCCACCACGCCAAGGGCTTCCAAGCCCCAGGCCTGACCGGCCAGGGCCTCCAGGGCTGTGAATGCGCTTTCCGCCAGGGTTGGCTGGTAGAATAAATCGCCACAGGTGCAGCCGGTGAGGCAGAGTTCGGGGAAAAGCGCGATTCGGGGAGCAGGTGCGGTGGCAGGCAGAGCGCGCACCGCAGCAAGGATTTTCTCGGCGTTGTAGGTCACATCCGCGACGCGCAGCTCTGGCACGACCAGGCTCAGGCTCAAAGGCCCGTTTGAGGAATTCATCCACGGTTCAGGTTTACGCATGGGCGGCCTTAACCGGATGGGTATAGACACCGCTCCGGTCAGGCATAATCATACCAAGATTATGCCTGACCGGTTCCGTAAAGGCAGAAAAGGGGAGGGAGGTTAGTTGAGGAATTGCCGCAGCTTGCTGATTTGTTCCCGCAGAGCCTGGGGGTCCTCAAGGAAATACTCCAGGGTTATCCAGGCAGGCCGCGTCCGCCGCAGGGTCCATTCCAGAAGCTGGTAGTCCGGTTCCAGGAGGTGCTGATGGGCGTCGTACAGCCTGCCATCGGGTTTGGCGCGCACCCCGGCCAGATGAATTTGGGCCGTTTTTTCAAGCGGCAGGGCTGCAAGATAATCCTCCACCGGCAGCGAGCGCGCCTGCGCGGCGATGCGCGCGTGGGCAAGATCCAGCAGCAGGGAACACCCGGTTTGGTCAAGAACGTCCCT
>JAKOSR010000158.1 GCA_029777225.1 Chloroflexota bacterium | reverse complement strand
GTGCAGGAAGTCGCGTTCACGCTGGCCAATGCCATCGCGTACATCGAAGCGGCTTTGAAAGCAGGCATGGAAGTGGACCAGTTCGCGGACCAGCTTTCGTTCTTCTTCAACGCGCACAACAACTTCCTCGAAGAGGTGGCGAAGTTCCGGGCCGCCAGGCGCTTATATGCCCGGATTATGAAGGAGCGTTTTGGCGCTAAATGTGACAATTCGCTAAAATTACGCTTCCACACGCAAACAGCCGGCTCAACACTGACGGCGCAACAACCGGAAAACAACGTGGTGCGCGTCACGCTGCAGGCTTTGGCCGCGGTAATGGGGGGCACGCAATCCCTGCATACCAACAGCATGGATGAGGCATTGTGGCTCCCAACCGAAAAATCGGTGCAGGTCGCGTTGCGGACGCAGCAGATTATCGCCCACGAGTCCGGGGTGGCCGATACCATTGATCCATTCGCAGGTTCCTACATGGTGGAATACCTGACGGACCAGATTGAGGCCCAGGCCGAAGCGTACATCCACAAAATCGATGAGATGGGCGGAGCGCTCAGGGCAATTGAAAATGGTTACATCCAGAATGAAATCCAGGATGCCGCTTACGCGGCTCAAAAACGCCTCGAATCCGGCGAAGATGTGGTGGTTGGCGTGAACAAGTTCCAGGTGGATGAAACCATCCTGCTTGAGTCCCAGAAGATTGACCCGGCGGTCGAGCGCGAACAGCACGAACGCCTTGCCACGCTGCGGGCCACACGCGACCCAGCCAGGGTGGCGGAGCTCCTGGCCCGCCTTGAGACCGCCGCCAAGGGGACCGAAAACATGGTGCCTTTGTTCATTGAATGCGTTGAAGCCAAACTCACCCTGGGAGAAATCTGCGACCTGCTCCGGCAGGTCTGGGGCGAGTACCAGGCTCCCAATTACCTCTAAAGGAAAACATGGAAACCATTAAGAAACTCAATCACATCGCGATTGTCGTCCGGGATATTGATGCCTCTCTGCCCTTCTGGGAAAACGCGCTCGGCATCCAGCTTGACCACATTGAAGAGGTACCCTCCCAGCAGGCCAGAGTGGCGTTTCTTCCGGTTGGCGATTCGGAAATTGAGCTGGTCCAGCCAACCACGGCGGAATCGGGAACGGCGAGCTTCCTGGAGAAGCGAGGCGAGGGGTTGCACCACCTGTGCGTTGAGGTCGCGGATATCGACGCCATGCTGGCCCAACTGAAAACAGCCGGAATTCGGTTGATCAATGAGGAAGCCCTGGTCTTGCCTGGCCGTAAAATGGCCTTTGTGCACCCCAAAGCGGCCAATGGCGTGTTGATTGAGCTGTACGAACTGACTGAACCGGAATAACCGCAGCGTTCAACCCGGAAACTCACCAAACGGGCGGGGCGAGCCGAAGAAAGGAGTCAACTTGATTATTACGAATGGCAGGATTGTGACATGGGGGTCGGAAAACCAGGTCCTGGAGGGCTATGAACTGCTCATCCAGGAAGGCATCATCAAGGAAATTCAGCAGGCCGGGAAGCTTGTTGCCGCGCATCCGGAAGAGGATGTGCTGAATGCCCGCGGACAGCTCGTCATGCCGGGCAATATTTGCGCACACACCCATTTTTATGGCGCTTTTTCGAGGGGCATGGCCATCCCAGGTGATGCCCCCAAGGATTTTTCAGAAATCCTGGCCAGCTTGTGGTGGAAACTGGATAAATCCCTGGACGAGGAAGGCGTGCGCCTTTCGGCCCTGGTATGCCTGGTGGACGCGATTAAGTACGGCACAACCACGCTGTTTGACCATCACGCCTCCCCAAACTGCATTGATGGGTCACTCGATATCGAGTACGAGGCACTTAACCGGGCTGGTTTACGCGCGTCGTTATGCTACGAGGTTACCGACCGCGATGGCAAGGACAAAGCGCTCGCCGGTGTCAGGGAGAACGGCCGGTTTATTAGCCGGGTGGTGCGTGGCGAAGCGGGTCCACTGGTGCGGGCGCATTTTGGACTGCATGCCAGCCTGACTGTTTCAGCGGAGACGTTGGACGCCTGCCTGGCTGAAAACAATGGACGGGTTGGCTTTCACAGCCACGCGGCTGAAGGGGTGGTGGACCAAACTGACGCGCTTCAAAAGTATGGCAAGCGGGTCATTCAGCGCTTCGCGGACGCGGGGGTGTTAGGTGCGCGTTCCATCTTGGCGCACGGGGTGCATGTGACCCCGGAGGAAATTGGATTGCTTGCCCAAAGTGGCACATGGCTTTCGCATCAGCCCCGCTCCAACATGAATAACGCGGTTGGCGTAACCCCGGTGGAAAGCATGCTCAGGGCTGGCGTGAAGGTATGCCTGGGCAATGACGGCTTCTCAAACGCGATGTGGCAGGAATGGGCGGCCGCTTATTTCATCCAAAAAGACCACCAGGCTGACCCCCGGGCCATGAATGGCTACGACGTTGTGCGGCTGGCAGTGGAGAATAATTCCAGGCTGGCCACCCACACTTTTGAAGGGCTGCGCATAGGCACGATAGAACCAGGCGCGGCTGCGGACATCATTTTCGTTGATTACCAACCCATCACGCCCCTGACGGCTGGTAATTTCCCCTGGCACATCCTGTTTGGTTTCAGGGATGGAATGGTCACCATGACCATGGTCGCTGGGAAGGTGTTGATGCTCAACCGGGAATTGCTTTTCCTGGATGAAGCCGAAATCGCCGCGAAAGCGCGCGAGAACGCGGCTCAAACCTGGGAACGCGTAAATCAATTATAGGAAACTAAACATGGACAAGTACAAGATTGGCATTATTGGCGGTACCGGACGTGAAGGTAAGGGGTTGGGGTATCGGTGGGCGCTGGCCGGCCATACCATCCTGATTGGCTCCCGCTCGGAAGAAAAAGCGCAGGCGGCCGTCGCGGAACTCAAGGAACTGCTGCATGGTGAAGGGGAAGTTTTTGGCATGGTGAATGAGCAGGCCGTCAGGGCGTGCGATATTGCCGTACTGACGGTTCCTTTTGCCGCGCACAAGAGCACCCTGGAAGGCCTGAAAGACGCGCTGCAAGGCAAATTGCTGATTGACGTGGTGGTCCCTTTGGTTCCACCCAAGGTTACACGCGTCACCATGCCAGAGGAAGGCAGTGCCTCCCAGCAGGCCCGGGCTGTGCTGGGCCCTGACTCAAAGGTGGTGGCGGCGTTTCAAACCATCTCATTTGAGCGGTTGCTCTCTGGTGAGTTGGTTGATAGCGAGGTTTTGGTCTGCGGAACAGACAAGGAATCGCGTGAATTGGTCATCGGCCTGGCAGAGGAAATTGGGCTTAAGGCCTGGGATGCCGGTGTCATTCAAAACGCGGTGGTGGTTGAAGGGCTCACCTCCATTTTGATTGGCTTGAACATCAAGTACAACGTCCAGTCGGCCGGAATCAGGATTACAGGCATCGCATGAGCCAGGCCCGGACGCTCAGCCTGACCACGCTGCCGGGGCTGCCAGAAATCCTGGCAGGCGATGACCTCGCCGGGATAATCTTTGAAGCGCTATCAGCCCAGGGTTTAACGCTTGTCGATGGGGATATCCTGGTGCTCGCCCAAAAGATTGTCTCCAAGGCCGAAGGCAGGCTGGTCAATCTGACCACAATAACCCCCTCCAAGCGGGCGATGGAGCTGGCAGTATACCTGGAAAAAAGGCCGGAGCTGGTGGAGCTCATTTTACGGGAAAGCAGCGAAGTGTTGCGAACCCGGCCGGGGACAATCATCGTGGCGCATAAATCTGGTTTCGTCTGTGCCAATGCGGGGATTGACCACTCCAACGTCAAGGGTCCCTGGGGAAACCCGGAGGATTGGGTGCTGCTGCTTCCGGAAGATTCTGACAGCTCGGCCGCGCGAATTCGCGCCGGCCTGGAACAGCTTAGCGGTGCGAGGCTGGGTGTGTTAATCATCGATTCCCATGGACGCGCCTGGCGCAACGGCGTGTTGGGCAGTACCATCGGCCTTTCAGGCATACCCGCGCTGGTGGATATGCGGGGGCAGGAAGACATGTACCACTACGCCCTGCGCGTCACGACCATTGGCGCGGCGGATGAACTGGCCGCAGGCGCGTCGCTGATGATGGGCCAGGCCGCGGAAGGGACCCCGGTGGTCATCGCGCGGGGCTTCCCGTACGTGCTGCGGGAAGGTTCAGCCAGCGAGTTGGTGCGCAATCCACAATTCGACATGTTTCGATGAAACCTTATTCCAGGCTGGCGTATCAGACCATCAAGGTGGCCGCCCTGGCAGGCGGGGTGGGCGGCGCCAAACTCGTGGTGGGCCTGGCAAACTGCCTGCCGCCTGAAAACCTCAGCGTCATCGTCAATACAGGCGATGATTTTACCCATTTTGGTCTGCGTATTTGCCCGGACCTGGATAGCGTCATGTACGCGCTCGGGGATTTACAGGACCCCACCCGCGGCTGGGGGCTGGCAGGAGACACCAACCAGGTTCTGCAGGCTTTACGGACCCTTGGCGCGCCGGATTGGTTTCAGCTGGGCGACAAAGACTTGGCCACGCACCTGGAACGAACCAGATGCCTGGCGGAGGGTTTGAGCCTGACGGAAACGACGCTGCACCTGTGCGCGCGGCTGGGAATCCGTGCGAGCGTTTTACCGATGAGTGACGACCCCGCGCCGACCTTCATCCTCACCAGGGATGGCCGCAAGTTGGCCTTCCAGGAATACTTCGTCAGGGAGCATTTTGAGCCAGAGGTGGCTGAAATTGACCTTGAGGCGGCAGGTCGGGCCAAACCAACCCGGAAAGTAATGGATGCGTTGATGGAGGCGGACCTGGTGGTGTTGTGTCCCTCCAACCCGTGGGTCAGCATTGACCCGATTTTGCGCGTGGCTGGTCTGCGCGACCTGGTACAGGAAAAACCCGTCGTCGCCGTCTCGCCCCTTATCCAGGGAAAAGCGGTGAAGGGGCCGGCGGCGAAGATGTTTGCTGAACTGGGGATTGAACCTGCCGCGCTGCAGGTGTTGGCCCATTACGGCAACCTGGTCAGCGCTTTTGTTTTAGATGAACTGGACGCCCTAAGTGTTCAAAATTCGGAGTTAAAAGATATAATTCTTTACAGCACAAATACGCTTATGCAATGTGCGCAGCACAAGTTTCGTCTGGCCGATGAAGTGCTCCGGCTCGGACTTTTGGTGCTGAACCAATCGGAAAAACATGACTAATTGGGCAATCCTTCCAGTTAAACCCTTCAGCAAAGGGAAATCAAGACTGCGTTCTGTAGTTGTGCCTGATGAGCTTGAAAAGCTTAACCGCCAATGTTATGAAAGGACGCTCGAGGTCCTTTCCCAAACCCCAGCGATTGACCGGGTGCTGGTCATCAGTCGTGACAAGAAAGCGCTCAACCTGGCTGTGGACCGGGGTTGCATGGCCGTTTACGAGCAATCTACCAGTAATTTGAACGCCGCTGTGCGATTGGGGCTGGAATTCATCACCTACCGCGACCCCGGGCGGGTGCTGATTATCCCCTCGGATTTACCACTGCTCAAACCCGCAGACCTGGGGCAGCTCATGACACGTAGCCAGAAAGCGGAAAGTGAAGTCTTCCTGGTCATCGTGCCTGACCTCGCCCAGCAGGGCACCAACGCGATGCTCTTAAGCCACCCCGAGCTGGTCAGGCCTGCTTTTGGACGGGGTTCATTTCAAAAACATTGTGCCCAGGCCGTTCAAAAGGGAGCGGAATTAATCGTGTATCTAAACCGGGATATCCAACAAGACCTGGATACACCCGCGGATTTGGAAAAAATGAAATTCTTGTTGCAACGCCAACCTGTCGAATCGACTTTATAAACAGAAAGGACAACTCACCATGTTCAAAAGAGTAGCAATTTATTTACAGGACGCGCATGACCTGCGTGAAGGTTTGGATATCGCGCGATATGCGGAAGCCAAGGGGTTTGATGGCATCTGGCAGGCAGAAAGCCGCCTGGTGCGCGACGCGATTGTGCCCATGGCCGCCTATGCCGCCGTTACGGAAAAAATCCACATCGGATCTGGCGTCATCAACAATTGGACGCGCAATATCGGCCTGCTGGCTGCCACTTTCCTGACGCTGGATGACCTGGCCCCCAACCGCATCATTTGTGGCATTGGCGCCTGGTGGGATCCGCTGGCGAAAAATGTGGGCATCAACCGCACCAAGCCACTCAAAGCTATGGAAGAGACCATCACGGTGATGAAGCGCCTGCTGAACATGGAACGCGTCACCTACGAAGGCGAGTTTGTGCAGGTACATGGCATTGAGCTGGATGTGGTCCACGGTCGGCGTGAACCCCGCAACGTCCCGATTTATATCGGCGCTACCGGCGACAAAATGATTGAAATGACCGGCCGCATCGCGGATGGCATCGTGATGAATTACTGCGTGCCCGTTGAATACAACGACCAGGCCATCGAGCAATTGTTGATTGGCCTGAAACAATCCGGCCGCTCGCTTGAAGAATTTGACCGCCCACAGCTGGTGGTTTGTTCAGTGGATGAAGACCACGACAAGGCCATCGACACCACCCGCGAACTGCTCTGCCAATACCTGGCCCAGCAGCCGCATATTGCCAAGGCCTCTGGCGTTTCAAAGGATGTGGTTGACAAGATTCAATCCATCCTGGGATGGCCGGCGACGCATGAACAAATCCAGGCTGCCAAGCACCTGGTGCCTGAAGACCTCATCCACCGCATCACCGCGAGCGGAACGCCGGAGGAGGCCAAGGCCAAGGTGCAGGAATACATCAACCATGGCTGCACCTGTCCCATTCTTTACCCGGTGGGCGGGAACATGAAACTGCTGATTGACACCTTTGCCCCGGAGAGCGCGTGAAGAAACTGCCTGGCAGTCGCAACTGCTTTGTGTGCGGACGAGAAAACCCCTGCAGCCTGAAAATGGCTTTCTACCTGGATGAAGCCGGGGATGTGGTCGCCACGACGACCATTCCCGACCAATACCAGGGCTATCCCGGTATGGCGCATGGTGGGGTGATTACCGCCATCCTGGATGAGACCTCAGGCAGGGCGGCGACCGCGGAAGATCCTGATAGAGTGCTTGTGACCAGCGAACTCACCGTCAGATTTCGCCTGCCGGTGCCGCTTAGCCAGCCTTTGCGGGTGGTGGGCCGGCTTGTCAAACGACGGGGGGAGGCTGTGAAGGCCATGGGCGAGATTTTTGATGAAGCGGGCAATCTTTTGGCTGAGTCCACAGGGGTTTTTATTGACATCACCGACAGGGTCACGGAAGAACAAAACCCGGAAATTACAGGATGGAGGGTTTACCCAGATGAAGACTGAAAAAATGAGCTACATCCGTCCAACCAGCCTGGAGGAGCTCAAACAAGCAATAGCCAATGTACGCTCATACGCTTTGCTTGCTGGGGGAGGCTCCGCGAAACCAGGCGTTGATGTGCGGTTGCTGGTGGATACGCAGGCTTTGGGGCTCGACCAGGCCAACTGGGATGGCCAGAACCTGAAGGTCGGGGGACTGGCGACCCTTTCCCAATTAGGGCATTCCTTGAGCCATCTGCAGGATTTTGGCCAGACCTTGGCGATTGAATCCGGCCTCAACGTGCGGAACACGCTTAGCCTGTCCAACTGGCTGAGCATGGCAGCTGGGCGTTCACCCGTCCTGTGTGGTCTGCGGGCGTTGGACGCGCGTGTGAAAATGTTCATTACTGGCCGGGAACTGACGCTGGAAGAATTCCTGAGGTGCCAGCTGCAAATAGATGACACGTTGGTGGGTGAGCTAGAAATCCCAGCCACGCGGCCATTTGCCTTTGAGAGTGTTGGCCGGACGCCGTTGGATTTGCCCATCCTTTGTGTTGGCGTATCGGAAGTGGAACCAGGCAAATATCGGATTGCCGTAGGTGGGCCGGATATGCTGCTGCCCGTCCTAAACCTGGAAGGTTATGAAAACAGTGGCGAAGCGGAAATCAGGCGCCTGCTGAAAACCTCGGATGACCAATGGGCTTCGGCCGGTTACCGCCAGGATTTGGGCGCCACACTGCTGGCCCGCTGCCTGCAGAAATGCATCCAGCAGGCGAGCAACAAGGAGACGCGATGAAACTGACACTCCTGATTAACCGAGCACTGATTGAATGCGAAGCTGAACCGACAGCGCGGCTGCTGGACGTCCTGCGTGAACAGGGCTATCTTAGCGCGAAATCCGGCGGATGCGTCCGCGGAGAATGCGGAGCCTGCACCGTGCTGATGGACGGGAAACCGGTCAACAGCTGTATGTTCCTGGCCGTCCAGGCGCAGGGGCATTTCCTCGAGACCGTTGAAGCGCGGGGCGACAACCCCCAGCAAGGTTGGAAACGCAGCACCGGGTTTGATGCCATTCAACAGGCGTTCATCGAAAGTGGGTCTGTGCAGTGCGGTTATTGCACGCCGGCCATGATTTTAGCCGCGCGCGCGCTGCTTGCAAGCAATCCCAACCCCACTGAACAGAAGGTTCGGGAAGCTCTCTCCGGTGTGCTTTGCCGCTGTACGGCGTATGTCAAACCCGTGCAGGCGGTATTAAAGGCCGCGGAGCTGATGCGCGCTGAACCTGGCGCTTCCACCGGCTCGACCAAGGAAGAACCGCGCATGGTGGACCTGGATGAAATCCCCGCCACCCTGACGGTGGGCAAGTCGGAAACAAAGGTGGATGCGGCCAAGCTGGTGCAAGGCAACCCGGCCTTCACGGCGGACCTTCACCTGGCGGGCACGCTCCACGCAAAGGTGTTGCGCAGCCCGGTCGCGCACGCGCGGATTCTAAGCATCAACGTGGAGAAGGCCAGGGCTCTGCCTGGGGTGGCGGCTGTGCTCACCTGGCAGGATATTCCCCGGGTGATTTATTCCACCGCGGGTCAATCCGACCCCATTCCAGGGCCTCTGGATATGGTCTCTCTCGATAACAAGGTCCGTTTTGTGGGTGACCGGGTTGCGTTTGTAGCCGCCGAGACGAGCCAAATCGCTGAGGAAGCCCTTGGTTTGATTGAAGTCGCCTACGAGGAGCTGCCCGCCATCATTGACATGCGGGACGCGATGCGGCCGGGTGCAGTCCAAATCCATGATGAACCGGATTATGTCAATTTTGATAAGTCCGACCCAAGCCAAAACCTGGCGGCAGAGATTCGCATTGATATCGGCAGCGTGGAAAAAGGCTTTGCCGAAGCGGACCGGATTTTTGAACAGGAATACGTTGTCCCCAAGGTGCAACAAGCGCACATCGAACCCCATGTCACCCTCACCTATTGGGATGAGGATGACCGGTTGGTGATTCGCACCAGCACGCAGGTGCCTTTCCACGTGCGGCGGCAAATGGCGCCAGTGCTCGGCCTGCCGGTCAAACGCATCCGGGTGGTTAAGCCGCGCATAGGGGGAGGGTTTGGAAACAAGCAGGAAGTGTTGATTGAAGATGTGGCCGCTCACCTCACCATCGTGACCGGCCGGCCGGTGCTTTATGAAATGAGCCGCGAGGAGGAATTCATTGCCTCCCGCTCGCGGCACCCAATGCGCGTGCGCATGAAAACCGGCGTAAAGCTGGATGGGACCATCACCGCCAACGAGATGAAAGTTCTCAGCGATACCGGCGCCTATGGCTGCCATGCCCTCACGGTCACCGGGAACACCGGCCAAAAATCCATGGGTTTGTATGTTGGGGATGGCGAATACCGCAAGTCGCCCAATATCCGTTTCCACGCGGATATTGTCTATACCAACACGCCCCCATCTGGCGCATACCGTGGTTATGGAGTCCCACAGGGTTATTGGCCTTTGGAACGGCACATGGAACACATCGCCAGGGCTTTGGGGGTGGACCCATTGGAATTCCGGATTAAGAACACGCTGCGGCCTGGTGAATATCAACCGTTTAGCACCGCCTGGAACGAGGGGCGCGAACCTTCGCCCGAAATCGTGGAGACGGTGGGTTTGACCGAGTGCGTACGCCAGGGAGCGCGGGCGATTGGCTGGGCGGAAAAATTTGGAAACCCGGTCTGGCATTCCGTACCAGGCAAACCCCATTTGCGCCGGGGGATCGGCGTGGCGACGGTGATGCAGGGCACAGCCATTCCCTACCTGGATATGGGCGGGGCCAGCATCAAAATCAACGATGACGGGTCCTTCAACCTGCTGGTTGGCGCCACGGACCTTGGCACTGGCAGTGATACCGTATTGGCCCAAATGGCCGCTGAGGTACTCGGCGTGGGGGTGGGCGATGTGGTGGTCTACTCCTCCGATACGGACTTCACCCCCTTCGACAAAGGCGCTTATGCCTCCTCCACCACTTACATTTCAGGCACGGCTGTCGTGAAGGCCGCCAAGGAAGTCGCGAGGCAAATCCGCCAGCGGGCGGTGATGCTCTTCGCGGACCAGGGGCTGGAAGTTGAGGCCGACAAGGTCTTGCTCAGGGACGGCTGCGCCTGGGCTCCGGATGGCAAATCCGTCACGCTCGCGGAAATCGCGTTGGACGCGCTGCATCATCGCAAGCAGGAACAAATCATGGCCGTGGCGTCCTATGTTTCGCCAAGCTCACCTCCGCCGTTCGCGGCCCAATTCGCGACCGTGCTGGTGGATACGGGCACCGGGCAGGTGACCGTGGAAGAACTTATCATGGCGGTGGATGGCGGGGTTATCATGAACCCGGTAGCCGCTGCCGGCCAAATCGAGGGTGGCATTGCCCAGGCCCTGGGGTATGGCGTGTGCGAAGAGATGGTTTACGACCCCCACGGGCAGCCCCGGGAAAAGGACCTGGTGGATTACCACATCTTCCGGGCCGATGAGATGCCAGCGATTGAAACGATTTTCGTGCAAACTTACGAAAAAACGCATCCCTTTGGCGCTAAAGCGGTGGCCGAAATCCCATTGGATGGGGCCGCGCCCGCCATTGGCAACGCGGTGCTGGACGCGTGTGGCGCGGAAATCTTTAATAATCCCATTACTCCTGAAAAAGTATGGAAAGCCTTACACGACATAAACAAGACCGAGGTTGGATGAGTCAATACATTTCACAAAATAGAAGATCGGACCGGGTTTTCGTCACCGGGCATATCAACCCCGATACCGATTCCATCGCTGCCGCGGTGGGTTATGCCTGGCTTTTGGCCGAGCGGGACGGACTGAACACGGTTGCCTGCCGCGCGGGTGCCATTAATCGGCAGACGGCCTTCGTGCTCAAGCTGCTTGAGTTGGAAGCGCCCATGCTGCTTACCGATGCTTCACCGCGTTTTGATTCGGTGATGCGCCGCCTGGATGTGGTTTCCCCAGACAAGCCACTCAACGAGGCCTGGTCCATCCTCAACCGGACCGGTGGGATTGCCCCGGTGGTCAACCCGGATGGCACCCCTTTCGGTATCGTGACTGGCAAGAGCCTGTTCGATTTCCTGCGCAAGGTGATGGGACCGCATCCCAAGTACCACGACATGACCATCGTCAAGCTGCTGGACATTCCCTGCCGGGAGGCAGCCGAAACCGATGTGCCACGTTTCCAACCAGCCACCCGGATCAAGGATGTCATTAATCGTTTGCTGCGTGCCGACCAGGACGAATACTGGGTGCTCGATGAGCACAAACGCTATGTTGGCGTGGTGCGGCAACGTGATTTGCTCAATCCCCCGCGCATCAAGGTGGTGCTGGTGGATCATAATGAACCGCAGCAGTCCATCGCGTCGCTTGAGGAAGCTGAACTGCTTGAAATTTTGGACCATCACCGCCTGGGGAACCAGCCGACGCACAATCCCATCAAATTCACGGTGGATACCGTTGGCAGCACTTCCACGCTAGTCTCTGAACAGATGGAAGAATCAGGCTTGAGCGCGCCGCCACAAATTGCCGGCCTGATGCTGGCTGGACTGCTCTCAGACACCCTGGTTTTTCATTCCCCAACCACGACCCCGCGCGATAAGACCGCGGCTGAGCGGCTGGCGCGCTGGGCGTTTGTGCCCGGGGCACCGCTTGAGGATGAGACCATCCAGACTTACGGCGATAAGGTGGTGCAGGCCGGCGCGGGCCTGATGACACAGGAACCGGAGGCCGTGGTCACCACGGACATGAAAGTGTACGAGGCGGCAGGGCTCAAATTTGCTATCGCCCAGGCGGAAACATCGGACATCCATGAGATTGGCGATTACGTGGACAAGCTCAAGGTAGCCCTCAAGAAGCTCACCACGGAAAAGGCGCTGGATTTTGCCGGCCTAATGGTTACGGATATCGTGGAAGGCTCGAGCCGGCTGATATTCGTCAACCCGCCTGCCTCTTTGGACGAGCTGCCTTTCAAACCGCTCAACGATGGCACGCTGCTGGCGGATGGCGTCGTTTCCCGCAAGAAACAATTGCTGCCAACCGTTTTGTCCCTGCTTGAGTACTGATGGAACCGATACTGAAAAAGGTTGTGGATTATTCTGAAAATGGTCTGGCAGTCTGCCTTTGTATTGTCATTAACACAGAAGGCGCAGTTCCCAGGCATGCCGGGAGCAAGATGCTGGTTTTTCTGGATGGCAGAACGGAAGGAACCGTGGGGGGTGGTGGTGTTGAGGAAGAAACCCGGCGTGCCGCGCTGGATTCGTTGAAGGACGGGAAAACCAGGCTGGTTACGCATGACCTCAACGCGGATAATGCTGGTTCCGTGGGTACCTGCGGGGGACGGGTGACCGTGTACGTGGAGCCGCAAATAACCCGCCCAACCCTGCTCATTCTCGGTGCCGGCCATGTTGGCAGGTCGGTGGCGCGGCTTGCTCAGCAGCTGCAATTCAGGGTGGTGGTCACGGATGACCGGGCTGAGCTCTGCAATCGGGAGGATTTCCCGGGTGATGTGGAATTCCTGGTTATGCCGCTTTCAGAAGTCCCCTCCAAGCTGTCCATCAACCAGCAGACTTACATCGTGGGTGTAACACGCGGGTCGGATGTGGATATTGAGGGGTTGCCTGCGATATTGGGTACTGAACCAGCCTATCTTGGGCTGATTGGATCTCTACGGCGTTGGGACCATACCCGGCGTGTCTTGTTGGAAAATGGCCTTCCGGAGGAAAAGCTTCAGAAGGTGAAGACCCCTATTGGTCTGAATATTAAAGCGGAGACTCCGGATGAAATCGCCGTCAGTATCCTGGCCGAGGTCATCATGGCCAAAAATTCGCGCTGAGAAAGGATGAGTGGAGACTATGTGGAAGAATTACCACATGCCAGATAGCGAGGAACAGCTGATGGACCTGCTCGTAGGAGCCGGGCCAAACACGCGGATAATCTCCGGTGGAACGGACCTGATGGTGGAAATTCGCAATGGCAAATGGCCGGAGTTGGAAACGGTCATCGACATTTCACGGATTTCAGGCCTGGACCAAATAACACGGGATTCCTCCGGGATGGTGCATATCGAGGCGCTGGTTACCCATAATAACATTCTTCAATCCCCCATTCTGCGGGAGTATGCCTACCCGCTGGTGCAGGCTTGTTGGAGAGTGGCCACACCCATGCTGCGCAACCGCGCCACGGTGGTAGGCAACCTCATAACCGCTTCCCCCGCCAATGACACTATCACGCCTTTGTTGGCCATGGATGCCAGCCTGGTGTTGGTATCCAATGCCGGGAAGCGTGTTGTGCCCCTGGAGGAGTTTTACACCGGCTTGCGCAAAACCGTCCTCAGGCCGGATGAGTACGTTCAGGAAATTGTGTTCAAAGGGCTGCAACCCAACCAGCCCGGGGTGTTCATCAAGCAGTCTTTACGTCGTGCGCAAGCCATCTCGGTGATAAACTGCTGCGTCCTCCTCGAAATGGACGAAGACGTGGTGAAACAGGCACGCGTCACCATGGGTTCGGTCGCGCCAACGGTCATTCATTCCCCATTGGCGGAGGCTTACCTTGTGGGCAAACGGCTGGATGAGGAGGTGGCAAGTGAGGCAGGCCGCCTGGCCGGGTTGGACGCGAAACCCATCACGGACGTCCGCGGCTCACAGGATTACCGCCAATACATGGTTGGTTTGCTGGTGGAAGACGCGGTCCGAAAACTCCTGGAGGGCAACCTGCAGGCTTTGGTTCCCGCCAATCCAGCGGTTTTGGACACGCATGAAGGGGTCTCCGCCGTTCACGCGGAGGAATGGGACCAGGAAACGATTGAAACCACGATTAACGGGGAAACCTATATCATCCCTGGTTACACCGATGGTACCCTCCTTTACATGGTGCGCGACCGGGTCGGTCTGACCGGTACCAAGGTTGGCTGTGAGGAAGGGGAGTGTGGCGCGTGCACGCTTTACCTGGATGGGAAGGCGGTGGTCAGCTGCCTGGTGCCTGCGCCGCGGGCTCATCACGCGCGGGTCACCACCATCGAGGGCATTAGCAATGGGGAACAACTCCACCCCGTTCAGCAGGCATTTGTGGACCACTCGGCTGTGCAATGTGGTTATTGCACGCCGGGTTTCGTCATGTCGGCTGCAAAGTTATTGGAGGAAAATCCGCACCCTGACCGGGACACCATCAAATATGCCATCTCTGGCAACTTATGCCGGTGTACAGGCTATTACAAGATTGTGGAGGCCATTGAGAGCGTCTGCATGCAGGAAGGGAGGCCGGAATGAACCAGGTTGGCAAGTCAGTCAATCGCGTTGATGCCGTGGCAAAGGTGAGCGGCAAGGCCAGGTACCCGGGCGATATTCGTTTTCATGACGAATTGTGCCTCAAGGTGCTTTTCGCGCACCGTCCCCATGCCCTCATCCGCGCCATCGATATCTCCAGGGCCAAGGCCCTCCCCGGGGTGGCGCTGGTGTTGACGGCCAGGGATGTGCCAAACAACG
>JAKOSR010000025.1 GCA_029777225.1 Chloroflexota bacterium | reverse complement strand
GCGGTCAGCCAGGGTGGATTTCCCGTGGTCCACGTGTGCGATAATACAAAAATTACGAATTGCTTCCATCGATGCTCCAGTATAATCGATTTCGCACCCCTCCACACCCAGCACCGTGTCGAGGAGAGCGCGAATTTTACACACTCATTTATGATAAGATAATTTCATGATTAAGGCTGCCATCCAGACGTTGCGTCCCCGTCAATGGACAAAAAACCTGGTGATTTTCGCGGGAATCTTGTTTGACGGGCAAATCAATCACCTTACACCCCTGTTACGGGTTTGCGCCGCGTTCGTGATATTTTGCCTGGTTTCGGGCATGACCTACACCATCAACGACATCATGGATGTCACCAATGACCGTCAGCATCCTCAAAAAAGGTTCAGACCCATCGCCTCCGGGCGACTAAGCATTGGGCAGGCAACTGGGTTGGTAGTTTTGCTCGCCCTGGTCACCTTTCCCGCAGCTTTTTACCTTTCCGCCTGGCTGGGGCTTGTTTGCCTCGCTTACACAGCCCTGATGCTGCTGTATTCCAAATGGCTAAAGCAGGTGATGATTATTGACGTCATGGTCATCGCGCTCGGTTTTGTCCTGCGAGTGCTCGCGGGCATCACGGTAATCAGTGTCAACTACGTATCCCCCTGGCTTTTCGTACTCACGACGCTTTTAGCGCTGTTCCTTGGCTTCGGCAAACGTCTCTCTGAGCTTCGACTGTTGGAGACTGAAGCCGGTAATTACCGCAAGGTTTTATCAGGTTACACCGAAAGCCTGCTGCAGCAATACCTGCTGGTTGTCCTGACGGCAATCATCATCACCTACAGCCTCTACATGTTCACCGCCCACCCATTGGGCACCCGCTACACGATGATGCTCACCATCCCCTTCGTGCTTTACGGGTTTTTCCACTACCTGGCCATCCTGAACAATTCCACAGACGCGATTTCCCCTGAAGAGGTGTTACTGCGGGACCGTCCCCTGCAGATTACCATCGTGCTGTGGGCCCTGGCAGTGATGGCCATCTTATATATCGTTTATTGAGGAAACCATGCCAAATATCGCCAGTAGTGCCTGTGCCAAGCTGATTCTTCTTGGCGAGCATGCCGTGGTATACGGCCAACCCGCCCTGGCAATCCCTTTTTCGAGCCAACGCATCAAGGCAACCGTGGAACCGCTGATTGGGTCTCCATCCGGCCTAATCCGTATCATTGCTCCTCAATTGGGGTTGGATACACCCTTGGAGGAGCTTAGCGAGGATAATCTCATCGCGCAGGCGCTCACCCTTTCGCTGGAAGCCCTGGAGCTTACCCAGCGCCCCACCTGCGTGCTGCGCATCCATTCCTCGTTTCCGTTTGCCTCGGGGCTTGGCTCCAGCGCGGCGATAACCATCGCCATCGCCAGGGCAATTTCCAGCTTTGTTGGTCACCCACTCCCGGTGGAAGAGGTCAACGCCATCGCCTTCAAAACCGAGCAGCTGATGCACGGCAACCCGTCGGGGATCGACAACACCGTGATTGCCTATGAACGTCCGCTGGTCTTCACCAAAGGTTTCCCGGTGGAATTTGTAACGCCTGGGGATACCTTCCACTTTATTGTTGCGGATACTGGCGTGAAGAAGTCCACTGCACTGACCGTCGCGCAGTTGGCCCAGCACCGATTGGAACACCCACAGCGTGTTGACTCAGTTATCCTGAAAATCGGCAACCTGGTTGGGGTTGGTTCAAGGGCGCTTCTTTCAGGCGACAACGTAGCCTTGGGGCTCGCGATGACTGATAACCAAGGTTACCTGCACGAACTGGGGCTTTCCAGCCCTGAGTTGGATACGCTTATTAACAAAGCGCTGGAAGCGGGTTCGCTTGGCGCCAAATTGACGGGCGGTGGGCAGGGTGGGCATATGATTGCCCTGGTAAACGAAGCGGATATTTCCACAATCCAGCAAGCGCTTTTGGATGCCGGTGCGAAAACTATTTACACCACTCGCCTTGAAAAAGCCTAAGAGCCTGAAAGCCATGCAAGATTTCCAACTCACCTTCCTGAAACTGGGTGGTTCCCTGATTAGCCAAAAAGACCAGGCTGATACCGCCCGCCTGGAATTAATCCATGCTCTCCTCGGCCAGATTTCCGCGTTCATAAAAGACAATCCAGACCAAAAAATTCTTCTCGGACATGGTTCGGGCTCCTTCGGACACATGCCCGCGCGCGTTTACGGCACCCGGGATGGCGTCTACACCCCCACGGAATGGGCCGGGTACCAGGAAGTCTGGTGGCATGCCCGCCAGTTGAACCAAATTGTGTTGGAATTGGGCACGCGTCTCTCCCTGCCGCTCTTGAGCTTCCCTCCATCGGCCATGGCGATAACCAGGCAGCATGTCATCCAAACCTGGGATACGCAACCCATCCAGTCAGCCTTGGAACATGGAATAATCCCCCTGGTTTATGGCGATGTGGTCACCGACCTCGCGATTGGAGGAACAATCCTTTCGACAGAGGACCTTTTCCTGCACCTTGCCCGTCAATTCAAGCCCGCGCGGGTTCTGCTCGCCGGGATTGAGGAAGGTGTTTTCGCGGATTACCCAAAAAACCAGGTGCTGCTGAAATCCATCCCCGCAAATGCCAGGCTTGATGAAAGCGTCACCACATCCGGTTTTGTCGATGTCACCGGTGGGATGCGTGCCAAGCTGGTCATTGCCCAGCAAATTTGCCTGGAAAACCCAGGTACGGAAGTGCGGATTTTCTCCGCCACGAACCCAGACCAAATGCGTGCCGCGCTGGAGGGTGAACCACTTGGAACCCTCATCCATTATGCCAATAGACCCGACCCGGTTGAACACAATTAGCCCGGACCTATAAGGAATAAGATGATATTCACACGCCAACAACTTGAAGAATTTGAAAACCAGACCCTGGCACCCTACGCCATTCACAGCAAGGATTCAAAGGGACGCAAATACCCTGAAGAAGAAGCTGACTTCCGTACCCGCTTTCAACGCGACAGGGAGCGAATCCTGCACACCACGGCATTCAGGCGCCTTGAATACAAGACCCAGGTTTTCATTAACCACGAAGGCGATTATTACCGTACCCGGCTCACGCATTCGCTGGAAGTTGCTCAAATTGGTCGCTCGGTGGCCCGTTCCCTGGGCGCGAACGAGGACCTGGTGGAAACCATATGCCTGGCCCACGACCTGGGGCACCCCCCGTTTGGGCATTCCGGTGAAGCAGTCCTTTCGCGCCTGATGCGGGACCAGGGCGGATTCAACCACAACACGCAATCCGTGCGCATCGTCACGTTGCTTGAAAACCGTTATCCTGATTTTCCCGGCCTGAACCTCAGCTGGGAAGTGCTTGAGGGCATGGTCAAGCACGAAACGGATTACGACATCTCGGAGGCTAAGGAATTCAACCCGGAGCTGCGCGGCCACCTCGAAGCCCAAATTGCCAACGTGGCGGATGAATTGGCCTACACCTCGCATGACCTTGATGATGGGTTGAGGTCCGGTATGATAACCCCAAACCAGCTGGATGGCATCGCGATATGGGAGATTGTCAACGAATCCATCGGCCGCCGAAAAACTGAAACACTAGACGAATTGACCCGCCATCAAATCATTCGCCGGCTTATCAATTTCGAAATCACCGACCTTATCCATTCCGTGGACCGTTATCTGCGCAAGAGCGCGGTCTCCTCCGCCCTGGAGGTCCAGAAACTCCCTTATAATCTCGTGGGGTTCAGCGAGGATATGTACCGCCGTAATCGCGAACTTAAGGATTTTCTATTCACCAACCTCTATCGTCACTATCGAGTCGTCCGGATGTCAACCAAGGCCGAAAAAATTATTGCCGACCTGTTTTCCGTTTATCACGACACCCCGGCCACGCTCCCGCCATCGATACAGGCGCTGGTGGATGAACGCGGCCTGGAGACCGCTGTTTGTGATTACATCGCCGGAATGACGGACCGGTTCGCAATTGATGAATATAACCGCCTGTTTTCAGCGGATGTGTTACCATAGGCCTTATGAACGATCAAATAATACTAACTACAGCAGGTAAAGAGAAAATCCTGGCCGAACTGGCCGAGCTAAAGGGCGTCAAACGTCTCGAAATTGCGCGACGTCTCAAGAGCGCGATTGAAATGGGCGACCTTTCTGAAAACGCAGATTATAAGGCTGCCAAAGAAGACCAGGGTTTCCTGGAAGGACGCATCCTGGAGTTAGAAAGCACGCTTGCCAACGCGATTATTGTTGATGATGCCGTCACGGACAATTCAGTCGTCCAAATTGGCAGCACGGTCACCATTCTTGAGGATGGCGATGAAGAAGAGGTCTACCAGATTGTTGGCGCCAACGAAGCCAATCCCCGTGAAGAGAAAATCTCTTACGTCTCGCCAATTGGGTCGGCTGTGCTGAATCACAAAAAGGGTGATGTTGTTGAGATACTTCTACCCAACAAATCAACCCGTAAGGTCAGGATACTTAAGATTGCCTGATGCGCGTGAAGAGATATAAAAAACGCTGAGGTTTTCACCTCAGCGTTTTTCATCGTCTTCTTATCTTCTATAAATTGCCAATTCGACTGTACAACGCTTGAAATAACTCTCTTCAGGCAGGGGAAGGTCCCCATACAACACATCAACAATGCGTGCCTCAAGTCTGAGCGTGGCGGTCTCCATGACGATTTGTCTGCCGGGTTGCGCCAGGATGGGTTCCCCCCTTAGTTCCAGGCGTTGGCGAATGGCGGCGTTGTTGAAGGCATGCGTGCTCATCAGCACTTTGGTCACAGTCTGGACGTCGTTTTTGTCGAACAGCCAGATGTCGAACGCGCATATCTTCTTTGGTTCGCCAACCCCAATCAGGTCGGAAATGCTGACCCCGCTTTCACCCAGGAATTCACCATTGGGCGCGTCGAAGGTGAAAGATTCATCGTAGAGGTCATCCCCAAATGAATAGGTCGTCATAAACTGGGCAATTGGCTGCCCACCCATGGCTGAAGCAGGCGCTGACGTCTTTTTAGGTTCCTCATGGACGGGTTGCGCAAAATCTGCTGCGGGAACGGCGGCAGGTCGTGGTGTGGTCTGGCTTGCCTGAGAGCGCATGGGCACCACGTTTGGAACCCGCACCGCGGCTGCTTCAGGTAACGGTTTGGTATCCCGTTCCGCACGCTCTTTGAAGAAGAACCGATAGACCAGGTAGGCCCCCACAACCAGGATGCCCAAAAGCACCAGCCCAAGCGTCAACAAGCCGTTGGACTTTTTGCCCGTTTCCGTCGCGACGGCTGGCGTTTCCTCAACAGCAGCAGGCTGCGTGGGCGAGGTTGTCGCGTTTTCCGAAACCGCTGCCGCGGGCAACTTTAGGGCTGCCGCGTAACGGTTTATTTGTTCTTCATTGAGAAAACCAGGTGCCGCGCGGAGCTCTTCCAGCGTTGATTCGCCGGCTTTCCCCAGTTCACCATAGGCCTGGGCAGCCTTCATCTGGTCGCCGGTCAGGGTGTAAGTGGTCACCGCGTTTCGAAGATAGTCCAGCCTGAGATCAGGGCGCAGATTCTCCGCTGAGGCGCTGGACCATTTCACTGGCCAAATTCCCCAACCAACAATCAGCCCCAGGATTAAGCCGCCGACCGCGCAACTGATAGCCAGCCAGCGGGGGTCTTTTAATTTTTCTTTTAGTAGAGAAAGAATATTTTCCATTGGGTGCACCTCATACTGATATTGAAATCAATATTCGAGGTGCACGTTTTATACCAAACTATTCCTCAGTTGTTTCAAGCTCTTTCGCGGAGAAGACGGCTTGGCATGCCATGCAACGAACCTGTTCTTTATTGATGGAAACCAGCAAGCCACCACAATCAGGGCAAGGCGTTTTGATGGGCCGATTCCAGCTTGAAAAATCGCAATCGGGGTAACGGGAGCAGCCATAGAATTTACGACCTTTCCGGGTTGAACGCTCCACAATCTCGCCGCTGCCACATTTTGGACAGGCAATATCAAGCTTTACCAGCGCCTTTTCACGATAGGTGCACGTCGGGTAGGTGCTGCAACTAATGAACTTCCCATAGCGGCCGGTTCGCAGAACCAACTCGTTGCCACATTTCGGGCATGGCCGGCCGAGTTTTTCAGGAAGGATAGGCGTTTTGGGCATATTTTCCTTGGCGTGCGCCAGGCTTGCCGCAAATGGCCCATAAAACTCCTCGATGACTTTCACCCAGGGCATTTTTCCGTCGGCGACTTTGTCCAACTTTTTTTCCATTTCGGAGGTAAAGCCAACGTCGACAATTTCCGGAAAGTATTCCACAAGCAGGTCATTGACCACATATCCGATTTCAGTCGGTTCAAGGCGTTTCATCTCCCTGCGGACGTAACCACGCGACTGAATATTGGAAATAATCGGCGAATAGGTGGAAGGCCGCCCAATCTCGTTTTTCTCCAATTCCTGGATAAGCGTCGCCTCGGTGAAATGCGCCGGGGGTTGCGTGAAATGCTGGGAGGGTTCCAAGTCCCGCAGGATTTGGTGCTGACCCTCTGCCATAAAGTCCAATGGAAGGTCCTGGTATACGTTTTCTTCAGTATTGCCTTCATCCTCGGTTTCCTGGTAAATCATGCGATAGCCTTGGAAGATAACCCGTTGGTCCGATGCCTTCAGCAGGTATGTATCGCCTCGTTCATTGTTTTGAATTCCCACGGTGGTGGTCTCAATCACTGCCGCTTCCATTTGGGACGCCACAAAGCGCTGCCAAATTAAGCGGTACAGCTTGAATTGTTCGGGGGTCAGGTAGTGCTTGATACTCTCAGGCTCAAGCATCACTGAGGTGGGCCGGATGGCCTCATGCGCCTCCTGGGCGGATGTTGATTTTGTTTTGTAAGCCGGTGGTTTTTCGGGCAGGAAACCATCGCCGTACTTCTTCGAGATAAACGCGCGGGCCTCCTGGACTGCCTGGGCTGCCACATGCACCGAATCGGTGCGCATGTAGGTAATCAGGCCGGTTTGTTCGCCTTTGCCAAGGTCAATCCCCTCGTAGAGTTGCTGCGCGATGGCCATCGTGCGCTTGATGAGGAAATTAAGCTTGCGGGAAGCTTCCTGTTGCATGGTGCTGGTGATAAATGGCGCAGAGGGGTTCTGTTTCTTCCTGGATTTGCCAATGCGTGTAATGGCGTAAGTCCCATTTCGCATCGCGGTGACAACTCTATCCGCGTGCTCACTGTTCACGAGGTTGGGTTCTTCGCCGTTAATTTTAACCAGCTTGGCACGATACACCTGGTCGCAATTCTCAGGGTTGAATAGGGCATGGATGTTCCAAAATTCAACGGGAACAAACGCTGAAATCTCTCTTTCGCGTTCCACGATTAACCGCAAAGCCACCGATTGCACCCTGCCGGCCGAAAGCTGACCACGGACCTTTTCCCATAGCACAGGGCTCAGGCCGTAACCCACGAGCCTGTCCAGCACGCGTCGCGCTTGCTGGGCATCCACCAGGTCCATGTCAATTTGCCGCGGATTAGCAAATGCCTTCGCGACTGCGTCGCGCGTGATTTCATGAAACACAACCCGTTCTATTCTTTTGGGGTTAATCCTGGCCGCGTCCGCAAGGTGCCAGGCGATTGATTCCCCTTCGCGATCAGGGTCTGTCGCGAGATAAGTCTTAATACTATGCGCAGCAGTCTCCGTTATTTGGGATACAAGCGCTCTTTTTTCGACTGGAACCTGGTAGGAAGGTTTGAAGTTATTTTCAATATCAATGCTCAGTTGATTCTTTCGTAAATCGCGGATGTGTCCAACGGAGGCAATTACATGGTAATCGTCTCCTAAAAAACGGCCGATGGTGCGGGCTTTGGCGGGTGATTCCACGATAACCAGCGGCTTTCCGGTCGGGTTTTCAATAATGATTGGCCCGGCATCTTCCGGGAGGTCCAGGTTTTTTTGGGGCGATGACTTTTTTTGTTTACTCGTCACTCGCGTTTTCAATTTGGATTGGGCGCCCGGTTTTTTGGCCTTCGGTTGTTTCTCTTTTAAAGCGTCTTCCTCTGGCTTAACAGTCGGAGACACGGTTTTCACCTGCGCTGTTTTACTTAGCCCGGCGTGGGCTTCAGATTTTCCGCGTTTCATCAATTTCCGACCACACACCGGGCATTCGCCGGTTGTAATCGGGAATCCAGCTTCAGAGTAACACGCGATGGGGTCCTTGATTTCGCGGTCTGCCTGGCAAGTTAAACAGTAAGTAATCATCATTGCTCCAATAATCAATCTCGCGCTCCGGGGCGGAGCACGCCAAATAATACCATAATCAATTTTTTGTCAATGCTGGTTGCGTAATGGCTATACCCCAGTTTTACGCAATTTAATCAGTTTTCTGCGCAATCCTAAATCTTCCAGGTGCGTGTCACGCGGTATTCCATGCCCTCCGCGCGCTCTACGATGCCACTGAGTTCCATCATGGTCAGTTCAGCGGTCAGTCTCTCAATGGATATCGATAATCGGTTGCAGATTTCGTCGATGTGCATGCTTTCATGACCGAGGAGTGAGACCACTTTTTGCTGGAATGGCTCCAGAGTGGGGCGGTTGTTTTGAGGCAGGCCCATTTGAATGGGGACCTGTAAGGCGGCCAAAACCGCTGCAGGGCTTGTCATAGGGGTGGCGCCTGCGCCAAGCAAGTTGTTCGTGCCTTTGCTCATGGGAGAGAGCACAGAGCCAGGAACGGCAAAAACCTCCCTGCCTTGTTCAGCGGCGAACTTCGCGGTGATGAGCGCGCCACTCTTTTCACCCGCTTCAATGACCACGGTCGCGCGCGACAAACCGGAGATAATGCGATTTCTTGGTGGGAAGTTAATGCCATCGGGCTTGGTTCCTGGTGGATAGTCACTGATGACAGCCCCGTGTTGCGCGATTGCTTCAGCCAGCTCGCGGTGTTCAGGTGGATAAATGACGTCCACCCCTGAGCCAAGCACAGCCAGGGTGCGACCCAAGATTTCCAAGGCCGCCCTATGCGCGATTGCGTCCACACCCCGGGCAAGGCCACTGACGATGGTGCAACCGTTCCCTGCCAGATATGTGGCTGTGTCTTTGGTCAACTGCCGACCATACGCGGTTACATTGCGGGTGCCTACAATGGCGACAGCCAGTTCATCCTCTGGTGTGATGGTTCCCTTGTAATATAACACTGGCGGTGGCTGGTCAATCTCACGCAAAAAGCGGGGGTAGGCGTTATCTTCCCAGGTCAGGACGGAAATCCCCTTCTTTTCCAGGATCCCCTGCAGCGCTTCGGGGTCTGTGCTTTTTCTCTGTTCAACAATTTGAGCGGTAATTTTGCTTGAAAGACCGGCGCTTTGCAACGCTAGCTCGGAGGCTGCCCACGCATTGGCCAGGGTGCCGAAATATGCCAGCAGTTTCCGAAAGCGTACTGCGCCAAGCCCTTTGATGGCACTGAAGGCCAGCCAATAAGGCGTGTCCGCCGTCATGTGCGCAAACCCTCAATCAGGGCTACGTTGATTCTCCCGCGTTCAAGGTCGGTTTCAAGGATGACCTGGGGGATGGCCGGCAGCAGTAGTTCTTTGCCATTCGTTTCCCGGACGACATAAACATCGTTCGCGCCAGTGCTCAAAATCTCCATCAGCTCGCCCAGCAGGGTATTTTTTTCCCAGACTTCGAGTCCGATGAGTTGATGATGATAATAGCGTCCCTCGGGTAGGGATGGCAGTTCCCGCACAGAGGCGAAGACCTCCTGGTTGGTCAATGCGGCCACCTCTTCACGCTGGGAGATGCCTTCAAACAGGAGCAGGAAGAGGTCCGCCTTATGCCGGATGCCCACAATCTTGCGTGGCAAGCGCTCATCGCCCAGGTAGACCGTGCGTCCTACACGCAGCCGTTCAGGAAAATCCGTGGCAATCCGCATACCGATTTCACCGCGAATGCCATGCGGCTTTTGCAGAACCCCCAACAAAACAAACGCAGGTTCTCTCCGCGGAGAAGAACCTGCTCTTGTAGAATCGATTGAATTCATTTCCAGGAAGAAATGACTATTCCAGGTCCACAACATCCATGGCGACCCGCGTGCCATTGCGCGCGGCCACCACTTTTAGCAGTGCACGAAGGGAATTCGCCACCCGTCCATGTTTGCCAATCACCCGGCCAATATCCTCCTGACTCACTTTCAAATCAAGTTGGACCTGGCCACCAGAGTGGTACTCTTCAACCACCACTTCTTCAGGATGATCAACAAGCGATTTTGCCAGGTATTCCAGCAAACCGCGCAAATCTTGTTTGCTCATTACAGGCTATGCCTTCTTGGTTTTGATGATGCCCGTGGTCTTGGGATCGGTGACGCGTTTCTCATAGAGCGCTTTGGCTTCGGCCAGGAGGGCTTCCATGGATTCGCCAGCCTGCAGACGGGCGTAACGGTCATCCAACTTCACGACTTTGAAAAGCTTCTGGACAGATTCAGAGGGTTGGGCGCCAACTTTCAGCCAGTGATAGATGCGCTCTTCATCGAACTGGATTGTTCCAGGATTAGTTTTGGGGTTATATTGACCCACGATTTCAAGAAAGCGCCCGTCGCGGGGGCTTTCCTTGTCAGCGACCACCACACGATAATGAGGTTGATGCGTTGAACCAACACGGCGTAATCGAATACGTACCATCGAACTTAATACTCCTTAATCATTGTTTAGCTTAAAATGACAAGGCCTTTGGCAAAGGTTGAGAGAATGTTGGAAGGGTACATCCTTTCCCTCTGGCACAAGTTTATCCAAATAACCTATTAATATTACCACGTCCGCCAGTTTTTTGGAACTGTTTCATTAATGTTTGAATATCACGGAATTGCTTCATCAGGCGGTTCACGTCCTGGACGTCTTTACCACACCCTGCCGCAATCCTTCTCCGCCGGCTGGCGTTCAAGATGCGTGGGTCACGTCGTTCCTGGGGCGTCATGGAGGAGATAATTGCCTCCACGGATTTAAGCTGGTTTTCCGCGTCCCGAGGGTCCACGTTTTTCGCGACGGCCCCCATCTGCCCTGGCAGCATGCCCAGGATTTGGGAAAGCGGCCCCATCTTTTTAATCTGCTTGAGCTGCTTGGCAAAATCTTCCAGCGTGAACTGGCCGCTCATCATGCGCGCGGCGTCTGTTTCATCCGCTTTTCCGGCAAAGGCGCTTTCCGCTTTTTCAATCAAGCCGAGCATGTCCCCCATGCCGAGGATCCTGGATGAAATCCGGGACGGATCAAAAACTTCAATCGCGTCCAAGCCTTCGCCAGTGCCAAGGAACTTAATGGGGATGCCAGTCACTTCCCGGATGGAGATGGCCGCCCCACCGCGCGCGTCACCATCAATCTTGGTGAAGAACAAACCTGTGATGGGTACCGCGCCCCGGAAACCTTGGGCAATGTTGAGCGCTTCCTGGCCTATCATCGAGTCCACCACCAGGAGTGTCTCGTTGCACCGCACAACTTTTTGAATGCCCACCAGCTCATCCATCAGGTTTTGGTCCAGCTGTGAACGGCCGGCGGTATCGAGAATAAGGACTGAGTGACCGCCTAGTCGGGCTGATTCAAACGCTTTTTTAGCAATTTGGACGGGTTTTTCGCCATCCAGGGAAAACACCGGCACGTCAATCCTTTGGCCCAGGGTTTGGAGCTGCTTGATGGCAGCCGGCCGGTAAATATCCGCGGCTACGAGCATCACCCGCTCGCCTCTCCCACGCAGCATCCGCGCCAGCTTGGCAGCCGCCGTGGTCTTACCAGAGCCCTGAAGGCCAACCATCATGATAACGTAGGGTTTTTCACCCTTCAGGTTGAGCGGTTCGGGCTGCCCGAGTGTTTTGATAAGTTCTTCGTTGACAATTTTGATAACCTGCTGGGCAGGGTTAAGCGCCTTGGAAACTTCCGCGCCGATGGAGCGTTCTTTAACGCGATTGGTGAAGGACCTGACAACGCCATAATTGACATCCGCCTCAAGCAAGGCCAAGCGAACTTCGCGCATGACCAGCTCAACATCGTTTTCCGATAGTTTGCCACGCCGGCGCAGGTTCTCAAAAATCCCGGTTAATTTTTCACTTAGGTTTTCAAACATTTTTTCCGACTTTACTCAAAAAGGTTTGTCCTGACGGACGCAGGTCTCTCGATTTCGGATACGTATGATACCTTAAGTTCCCCGCGCATGCGAATCAAACGCGAAGCCAGCACGCAACCAGTCCGGGATTTCGGTGTTTTATATTCAGATAGAACTATTCATTGAAAAGAGGATTGTCCATGTCAAAAACTGCCATTATCACCGATAGCACAACTGCCCTGCCAGAAGAAACCGTGCGCGAGCTGAACATCACCATCGTGCGCCTGAACTTAATTTGGGATGGGGTAACCTACCTGGATGGGATAGACATCAAACCGGAGGAATTCTATGGGCGCCTGATGGCTTCCTCGACCATCCCTTCCACGTCACAGCCCAGCGTGGCCGCTTTCGAAGCAGTTTACCGGCCGCTTATCGCGGACGGGTACGATATCCTGGTGTTGCCGATTTCCTCCAAGATTTCGGGCACATACGACTCCGCGCTACAGGCCAGCAAGGAATTCCCGGCCGACCGGGTTGTGGTCCTGGACACTTTGCAGGCTTCCCTCCCGCTGGCTATCCTGGCCATCATCGCCGCCCGTTCCGCACAAAAAGGCGCCTCGCTCCTGGAAGTGACAAACCTGGTTAAAGACCACGCCGCGCGGCTTAGAACACTTTTCGTTGTGGATACGCTTGAATACTTGCACAAAGGTGGCCGGATTGGCACCACCGCGAAGCTTCTCGGTTCCGCGCTGAACCTGAAACCCATTCTTGAACTCAAGGAAGGTACTGTTGTGGCCGTGGAGAAAATCCGGACCCAGCGAAAAGCCCTCACACGGGTTTTGGAGTTGGCTGAAGAAGACGCCGGCAAACAGGGCTCGCTGGAATTCATTGGTGTCATTTCCTCGGACAATCCGGCGTTGGCGGAAGAGCTCCTGGCATCGGCGCGCGGTCGTTTTCACGTCCATGAGGTGATCCGTGGCATCCTTAGCCCGGTCATTGGCACGCACGCGGGCCCGGGAACCATCGGCCTGGTCTATCTAAAAAGCAAGAAGTAAAACCGGCTCTCCTGTTGGAGAGCAACTTCCCTGGGGTTTCGGTCCTTTCCTATCGTGGGTGGGCCTGATTTGATACAATTAGCCAAACTCACCTTAGGAAGGATTCCGTTATGACCCGGATCGAAAACATCGGTTTGGCAGTTCCTGAAATTTACCTCCCAAATTCCTCGGTTGACCCTAATAAATGGGCAGTCATTGCCTGCGACCAGTTTACTTCCCAGCCAGAATACTGGGAGCGCGTGGCCGCTTACGTGGACGGAGCACCCTCCACGTTTCACATGATTTTGCCGGAGGTCTGGCTGCACTCCGAAGACATTCAACAACGCATCGCGGCCACCCAAAAAACCATGCGCGCGTACCTTGATGACGGCATCTTTGACCACTTCAAGGGCTTTGTACTGGTCGAACGGACCATCGGAGAACGCAAGCAAACCGGCCTGGTTGTGGCCCTTGACCTCGAGGCATATGACTATACCAAAGGTGCCCAAACCCTCATCCGCGCAACGGAAGGCACCATCCTGAACAGGCTGCCGCCGCGCATGCAAGTCCGACGCGGCGCCCCTTTAGAGTTACCACACATCCTCGTACTATATGATGACCCGTGCATGCGTGTTTTGAGTGAAGTATTGGCTGCCAAGGCGGTGCTCCCCCAAGCCTATGATTTTGAATTGATGGAGGGCAGTGGGCACCTCAAGGGTTACCGGGTAGAGGAAGAGCGATTGCTGGATTCCGTCCAAAACGCCCTCTCGGCACTGATTGAACCGGCCACTTACGACCCCAAATACGATCTCCCTGAAGGCACGGCACCGCTGCTTTTTGCCATGGGCGACGGAAACCACTCCCTCGCAACCGCCAAAGCCATTTGGGAAGAGCTCAAGCCAACGGTCGGGATGGACCATCCGGCACGCTACGCGCTCGTTGAACTGGTCAACTTGCACGATCCTTCGCTGCAATTTGAACCGATTCATCGTGTTCTCTTCAATACCCCTGAAACTTTTCTCTCGGAGCTAAGAGAAAATAATTCACCCAATCTGCGCTTGCTGGCAGCCTGTGATTTATCCGAGGTCAGCCAGCTGGTCAATGAAAATGTTAGTCCGAACCAGCGTTTCGGGGTCATCAGCCCCGCGGGATACGCGGTGGTTGAGCTCACCAGCCCAAAACAGAACCTGCCGGTGGGCAATCTGCAGGAGTTCTTGGATGCCTACTTGGCCTCCCATCCGGGCATCAGCATCGACTACGTGCATGGCGACGAAATCGTGGACGAATTGGGTCGCAAACCCGGCAATGTCGGGTTCTACCTCCCCCCTATTGGTAAGGATTCTTTCTTTAAGACAGTCATCCTTGACGGAGCCCTGCCACGCAAGACCTTCTCGATGGGTCACGCCAAGGACAAGCGTTTTTATATGGAATGCCGGCGCATCAGCGCCTGAGACAGCATATTGACAATCGAACAATTGTGCTATAATAATTCACGTTTAGCGAATAGAAATACTGGAGAAACCCATGGCAGGAAAGAAAACCACCCCCACGCCTTCAGACCAGGACGCTGGTCAAAACATGCAGGAAGCCAAAAAGGCTGTTCTTGACAAAGCCCTGCACGATATCCTCAAGCGTTACGGCGATGGCAGCATCATGCGCCTAGGCGAGGCCCACCAGATGGCCGTTGAAGCCATCCCGACTGGTTCGCTCTCGCTTGATATGGCCATCGGCGTTGGGGGCATCCCAAAAGCCCGCATCACCGAAATCTTTGGCCCGGAGTCTTCGGGGAAAACGACACTCTGCCAGCATATCGTGGCGGAATGCCAGGCCCGCGGTGGCACCGCGGCTTATATTGACATGGAACACGCCCTGGACCCTGCCTACGCGGCCCGCTGCGGCGTGAATATAGAGGAATTACTTATCTCGCAGCCTGATACCGGCGAGCAGGCGTTGGAAATCACAGAGACACTGGTCCGGTCCGGCGCGGTGGATTTGGTCGTTGTGGACTCGGTGGCTGCCCTCGTTCCGCGCGCGGAAATTGAAGGGGATATGGGCGACCCAACCATGGGTGTGCAAGCCAGGTTGATGTCCCAGGCTCTGCGCAAGCTTTCCGGCGCGATCAGTCAAACAAAGACAGCCGTAGTGTTCACGAACCAATTGCGCCAAAAGATTGGCAATATGTACGGCAACCCAGAGACAACCACCGGTGGTAACGCGCTCAAGTTTTACGCCTCGGTCCGACTGGATGTGCGCCGGGTGCAATCCATCAAAGTCGGGGCCGACATCGTGGGTAATCGGGCACGGGTTCGTGTGGTGAAAAACAAGGTTTCCGCTCCCTTCCGCGCCGCGGAATTCGACATCATGTACAACGAAGGCATCTCCAAGGCAGGTGACATCCTTGATCTTGCCACAACCCTGGAAGTCATTGAAAAACGCGGTTCCTTCTATTCTTACAAAGACAGCCGTCTTGGCCAGGGCCGCGAGGCATCGAAGACATTCCTGAAGCAAAATCCAACCATCATGAACGAGATTGAACAGGCCGTCCGCAGCCTTGGCACTGTGGACCAGCTGGCTGGCAGCTTTGATTCGGATGGCGAAAACGAAGAAGAAACATCCGAATATTAGCCATTGGTTGATAAATACAGAAGAACCCGCTTTTCAGCGGGTTCTTTTAATTTCTCATAAAACAAGCGCTTAGGCCTATGTACCTTCCTCCCAGGAGTTCAGGTACTTCACCTGCTCGTCCGTGAGGACGTCAATCTTGACCCGCATGGACTCGAGCTTGAGACGTGCGATTTCCCGGTCAATCGCTTCAGGTACGTTATATACCTTGTTTTGGAGTTGACCCGAGTTGCGAATCATGTATTCCGCGGCCAGTGCCTGGTTGGCAAAGGACATATCCATCACGGAGGCTGGATGGCCTTCCGCGGCAGCAAGGTTAATCAGGCGGCCTTCGCCCAGGATGTTGATGATACGGCCGTCAGAGAGCCTGTAGGATTCCACGAAAGGTCGCACAAGTTTCTTTTCGGTGCTCAGACCCTCCAGGGCCGGGATGTTGATTTCACAGTTGAAGTGGCCGGAATTGCCAATCAGCGCGCCGTCCTTCATCACCTCAAAATGGTGACGGTCAATCACATTCAGGTCACCAGTCACGGTGATGAAAATGTCGCCAATCGCGGCAGCTTCCGCCATCGGCATCACCCTGAAGCCATCCATGACGGCTTCAAGCGCCACCAGGGGATCGATTTCAGTCACAACCACGTTGGCACCCATGCCGCGGGCACGCATGGCCAGGCCACGCCCACACCAGCCATAGCCGGCCACGACGAAGGTTTTTCCAGCCAGCAGGATATTCGTTGCCCGGATGATGCCATCAATGGTGGATTGCCCGGTCCCATAACGATTGTCAAAGAAATGCTTGGTCATGGCATCATTAACAGCCATGACGGGGAATTCCAACATGCCGTCCGCGGCCATCGCGCGCAGGCGAATCACGCCTGTGGTGGTCTCTTCCGTTCCGCCAATGATGTTAGGGAGCAAATCCCGGCGCTGCTTGTGGATGGTGCTGACGAGGTCGGCGCCATCGTCCATGGTGATGTGCGGCTTAT
Source organism: Chloroflexota bacterium (assembly GCA_029777225.1). Lineage (GTDB taxonomy): Bacteria > Chloroflexota > Anaerolineae > Anaerolineales > Anaerolineaceae > Mesolinea. The sequence continues at coordinate 1,743 of JAKOSR010000025.1, read as the reverse complement.
GGTCGAGCGCCGCGTGGAGGTTCTTGTAGTAGGTCTGGTCGTCCTCACCCTTAATCGCGAAGACCGGGATTTCGTAGTGGGAAACCAACGCGGCCGCGACGTCATCCTGCGTTGAAAGCGGGTTCGAGGCGGTGATGACGATGTCAGCGCCACCAGCCTGCAAGGTGCGCAGCAGGTTGCCAGTTTCAGTCGTCACATGCATGCAGCAAGACATGCGAATCCCCTCAAAGGGGCGTTCTTTGCGGAAACGTTCCTCAAGTGAGGAGAGGACGGGCATTTCACGCGCCGCCCAATCCATACGGCGTCTGCCGCCTTCGGCCAGGTTTAAGTCCCTGATGTTGTAATTATTCATTTGCATTCTCCATTACATTACTTGTTAATTGGGTCAATTGTATCCAATTCACCCATATCGTTAAAAGTTGACCGGTAGTAATCCTTGAATTCCTGCCAGGTGAACTTGTGATTCTGTGTGCCATTATGCTGAATACAGTACGCGGCCGCGGTTGTGCCCATCTCCCCGCACACGCGCAGGCTCAGCCCGGCCATGTATCCGCGCAGGAAGCCTCCACGGAACGCGTCGCCCACACCCGTCGGGTCCACAACCTGGACGTTGGGGATGATGGGAATATGAATGTCCTCGTCTGCAGTGTGTAACCTGGCGCCATCCTTCCCAAGCGTGATGACACTAATCGCCGGCCCGGAAAGTATTTGTTCGGCGCTGAGACCAGTGCATTTTTGAAGAAGCTCAAACTCGTAATCGTTGACGAACAAGCCATACGCGTTCAGTATGCCGTCCTTTAAAATGCAAGGGTCCGCGCGTACCACCTGCTGTCCGGGATCAAACAGCATCCTGAGTCCGAGTTGCTCGCTTTCAACAATGTACCGCTGCATCGCCCTCGGGTCTGTCGGGGAGACCATCACGAAATCATCAGAGGCATAATCAGCCTCAGCCAGGGGCATATCGGCCGCGTCTGCCATCGCGCCCGTGTAGAACGAAGCGATTTGACCGTTGGCCTGGTCAGTGGTGACAAAAAAGGAAGCGCTAAATTTGTCCTTGATAATCCTTACGCCACTCGTTTCAATGCCAAGTGCCTGCAAGCGCTTGCCATATTCAGGAAAATCCTGGCCTGCCGCGGAGTAGAGGTAAGCATCTCCGCCGAGCATGGCCAGCGTGTAAGCAATATTAGGACCCACGCCACCGGCATAACGCACCATGTCATCCACGAGGAAGGATAGGCTGATTTTGTCCAGGTGCTCTGGTAGGATGTGGTCCTTGAACTTGCCAGGAAACTTCATCAAGTAATCGTAAGCGATGGAACCTGTCAGGATGGCTTTCATGCTTGGCTCTTCCTTTTTTCTCTCAAATCAATCTTTTTCCAGGGCTTTGATCCCTTGGACGTGCTGTAAAACGCAACTTGCGATTGCCTGTCAGTAAGTCTTCTTGAAATACGCGCGAAAAGACGCCGCAAAGGGCGTCTCTTTGCAATTTAGTTTATCATCCCCTCGGGTGGTTGTCAAAGCATCTTTGCATGGAATTTCAATGCAAAAATCGCAGTTATAATCTGCAGGTATGTACCGTAGGAAAAGTTCTCTCATCAGTTGGATAGCAATAGGATTTACCATGATGGCTGTCCTGTTCACCATCGTGGAGCTGGTGCGTTACGCGCGTGTGCGGGCCACTTTCCCCACCGGTTTAAGGATTGCGGGCATCCCGGTTGGGGGGTTGACTTATGAAACCGCCTC
>JAKOSR010000024.1 GCA_029777225.1 Chloroflexota bacterium | reverse complement strand
GTGCATTATTCCCCGAAGTCAAACCGGGCGTATTTGCACACCGGTTTGAACCCAATCTTCTGGTAAACATGGTTGCTGACCGGGTTGGCGGAATCGGTGAACAGGTTCACCAGCTGGTAACCATGTGCCAATTCCTGCTGGCAAAACGCCGCCACGTTCGCGCTGGCATAGCCTTTACCCCGAAATTCAGGCAGGGTGTATACGTTGCTGACCGTGATGGCGTGCCGGGTGGGACGGTTGCGCATCGCGATGGAGACCGGCCGGTCTTCCACCTCCCACACATACACCGCCCCAAATTGGATGACTCTTTGAATGGAGGCCAACGTCCAAGCCGGCCGTACGTATACCCGCAATTCGTCCCCCATGGCCCAGGCCATTTGTAGCACAGCCAGGTCATCATCCTTGGTGGCTTTGCGCCACAGACCGCCTGGGTCCGCGGGGGGAATCACTTTCGTGAGCTCATAAGCCAGCATGCGCTCCTTAAGAACGGCAAGCCGGCCAGTTTGGCGCTGAAATTCGGCGCTGACCACTTCGCTCACATCGCTGGGGCCGTTCACGCCGGGAATGGCCCACCCAGCCTCCAAGGCCGCGGTGCAAAACAAGCTGACCGCTTCGCCGTCATCCACTTCGGATTGGACAATCAGCGGGTTGGGCGGCGTCATGAGCGCGCTGAAACAGGCGATGCCCAGGTCATTCCAGACAACCGCGAGCAGCGGTTGTTCAGGCCCGTAAGCTTTGGAGTCCCCGGCCAGCTTGGTCGCCACGCCGTGAATCAGGCTGTTGCGGGTCTCATACAACTCAAATTGCGACCGCATTTCTTCCAAAAAACGCGCCGGTTCATCAAAAAAGCGAATCGTGTACATGCCTGGCCCTTATCCTGGTCCTCCCTGTGCCTGCGTGATGGTTTTCGTCATCCAGTAGCCGTCCGGTCTTTTTTCAGCGCTGTCAATACCAAAACAACGGCCAGCACCACCAGGCTAACCCCAGCCGCCACAATGACCTGGGGATAACCGCGGTTGAAGGCGGCGGGGTCCAGGTGTTTCCACAGGATGCCGGCATAAGCCCAAACCGGCACTAATCCGAAGGCCACGTCCCGGTTGTTGAAGGTGGTGAGGGAGGTAATCAGCAGACCCACTGCCAGGATGATGACCGTCCAGACGGGCTCGCTCAGGCCAAAGCGATTCCAGCCCAAGTCCACCAGGAGGGTCGTGACGTTCGCGATGGTCGCGATGGTAATCCAGCCAAAGTAGACGCTGAAGGGGACGCGCAGCTTCCATTGCTCCGCGCGGGTCAGGTGGGCGGCACGCAAGGTGAGCGCGACGCGCAGCAGGCTGCCGAGGATGACGAGCATGAGCAGGACGGACAAGCCAATTTGGCGGTAATGCCAACAGAAAATCCAGGCGCTGTTGGCAACCGAAGAGGTGAGAAAGAGCACGTTCACCTTGCGGACCAGGGCGCTCTTTTCAGCATCCAGCCTTCCCAGAAGGCCCAGCTGGTAGAGGGTGTAGACGCCGAGCAGGATGTAAATGACCCCCCAGATGGCAAAGGTGATGCCGGCCGGGGCAAACAAGTTCGGGTAGGAATCGGAAACAGCGCCGGTGCCGATGCCGTTTATCGGCAGGATGTTGGCCAGCGCGTTGACCGTTACCATCAGGAGGTAGCCAACCGCCGTGAGAATACTTAGCCAGGTAACTCGTGTTATTTCCATAATTTTTCCTTTTTCACACCTTCGCGTTGCTTCAATTTCCATCCCAAATAAACCTTGCAAGGTCAATTTTGCCTGACGGACTAAAAATGACTCCTTCGTCTTCCAGCCGGGCGCGTTGCTCGAGCCCGCCATAGCCATGCGGGCTAATCATGCCTTTGGCATTAATCACGCGTTGCCAGGGAACAGGCGGGCTCACCTTGCTGGTGAGTGAGGCCATGGCAAAGCCCACAATCCTGGCTGTGCATCCACCAGTCAGCCGGGCAATCAAGCCGTAAGTGGCCACCCTGCCAGGCGGGATTTCGCGTACCTTTGCGTAAATCCTCTCATACAAGGTGGGAGGTAATGCATCTGGTTCGTTCATCCAGGGCCTCCTATTCTAAAAGTCACACCTGGCTGTGTTCGCGCCACCTTCTCTACGCGCACCAGGCGATTGGCTCAGTCCAGGTAGAAATCGCGCAGGGCGCGCACGCGTTTGGGATCGCGCAGCTTACGCAGTGCCATGCTTTCAATCTGGCGAATGCGTTCACGGGTCAGGTTGTAGTGCGAACTGATATCTTCGAGGGAGTGGAAAATGCCATCTTTCAAACCAAAACGCAGCTCCAACACCTGGCGTTCTTTCTCTGTCAGGCTGTCGAGGGATTGCTGCACGGCATCCTTGAGCATCGCCTTGAGCACTTCATCCATGGGCTCAATCGCGTCGGTATCCTCGATGTAATCGCCCAGGGTGCTGTTTTCTTCATCCCCCACCGGACTTTCAAGCGAGACGGGTTCTTCGGCGGTCTTGAGCACCGCTTCAACCTTCTGGGAAGCCTCATCCCAGCGATGCTGGAGGGCTGGGTCGAGCAGGTCGCGGTTGCCTTGGGCGGCGTGAATGGCTTCAGCGTCGGCCTCAGAAAGGAAGCCTGAATCGATAGCAACTTCCGCGAAGGTGGGGTCCCGGCCAAGGGTCTGCACGAGCTGGTGCTGCACCTTGACGAGCTTGCTAATGGCCTCCACCATGTGCACCGGGATGCGGATGGTGCGCGCGTTTTCAAGGATGTAGCGGCTGATGGACTGGCGAATCCACCAGGTGGCATAGGTGCTGAAACGGAAACCACGCGCAGGGTCGTACTTTTGGATGGCGCGTAGCAGCCCCATGTTGCCTTCCTGGATGAGGTCCATCAAGGCAATCCCGCGATTGTTGTAATGCTTAGCGATGCTGACGACCAGCCTGAGGTTGTATTCCACCAGCGCGTGGGTGGCCTTACGCGCATTCTCCTTGACCTGGTCCAGGCTAAGGGTCATCTCCGCCTGGGTGGGGCTTTCGACGGCCACGTCGGCCCAGGCCGGCAAGGTGCCCAACTCCATCACCCAGTAGATGAGTTTATCGGTAAAATCAGGGGGCAGATGATAGACCGCGATGAAGAATGCTATCAAATCGCGCGCGAACGCCTCCCAGTCCGGGTCTCCCCCCCAGAGCTCGCCATCCAGGTAGGTGCGGCTGAACGAGGGGATGTTAGTCTGAAAATCACGGTGGAGGTTGGCGGTTTCTTTCAAGATATCAACGAGCGCGGGGCCTTCAAGCTTGTAGCCATCCGCGTCTTTCTGGACGCGTTCCCAAAGCGTTGAAATCTCCTGGTAATAAGCTTCTACGTCCAGGACTTTCGCGCGTTTGCCTGGTTCCTTCAACTTTTCGGCGGCTTGCACGCAAATGGACAGGTGGAATTCCTGGTCCGGTTCCAGGAGGCCCAAGCGGTTGATTTCCCGCAGGTAAAGCTGGATGGGATCTTCGAGGATGGCTGGCAAATCCAGCTCGGGGAGGTTCTCGATACCCTGGAATTCGTCATCAGACGCGCCGTTCTCACCATCCAGGATGGCATCCTCATCCTTGTTCTTTAGCTCGTCTGAATCGTCCAGGTAGTCATCCATTTTTATACCGCTTACCGGCCTTTATGCCCGGTTTCCCTGCCAGTGCCTCCGGCCTCCTTGGAGTCCATGGCCGCATCAATGAGACGAAGGAACTGGAATTGTTCCATCAACAACATTTGCTCTTCCTCGGGCAGAAAATGTTTGCCTTCGGGTTGCGCCTGCAACATCAGGATTTGTTGGATGCGCTCCTCGGCGAGGTTTCGGCGCATGCGCAGGATGTTGCGAACCTGGTCCTGCCTGATTTTGTCCTCGCTGGGAGGAACACTCTTCTCAATCAGGTCCCTGTCCACCGGCTCCTGCAGGATATCGGGCAGGTTTTCTTCCAGGTATTCCTCCGCGGTGACCAGTTGTTGTTCCAGGGCCGCTTTGAGCAGCCTGAAGTAATGCTTGAAATCGCCTTCGATAAAATCCTCTTCCGAAAGTGGTGAGAGCGCGCAGAGCCCCAGCGAACGGTTGATGAGGTAGAGCTCGTGGGGCTGCTTGACCAAATACCGCAGCGCGTGTTCCTCCATCAGGCGGTTGCGCTGGGCGATGGAACTGATGCGCCCGGCCGGCTCGGTGGGCTCAGCATCCTTGGCCTTGCGCCTGGAACCCGACCCAATCGGTTGGGATGGCAAGGCCAACGCGCGTTCATCCACGCGGATGAGGCGGGCGAGCTGCTGCCGGTAGGCTTCCCGTTCCACGGGGTCGGCCACGTCATCAATCAGGGGCAACACTTGCGCGGCAACCTCACGTTTCACCTTCGCGTCTTCCAGGTTTTGGCCTGCCGCCAGCGTTTCCATCACGTGCACCACCACCGGACGCGCGTTTTTGACGATGGTCTGCCAGGCTTCGCCGTCAGCCAGGACGATTTCATCCGGGTCGCGTCCGTTGGGTAAGGTGGTCACGCGGATATCCGCGTTTACGCGGCTCTCCACATGCAGGAGCCCCTTGGAGTCGAAGGTGATTTCACCCTCTTCGTCCATGGTTTTGCGAGCCGTTTCCAGGCCACGCAAGGTGGCTTTCTCTCCCGCGGCATCGGGGTCGAGCGCCAGGATGATGTTACGCGTGAACTTTTTGAGCAACCGGAACTGGTCTTCGGTCAGGGCTGTGCCCATAGGGGAGACAGCGTTGTTGAACCCGGCCTGGTGCAGCCCAATCACATCCATGTAGCCTTCCACAATCACAGCCTGTTCAGTGGCCCGGATGGCCTGGCGGGCCATATCCAGACCGTATAGAATCCGCCCTTTGTCAAAGAGGTCGGTGCGCGGGGAGTTCATATACTTGGGGACGTCATCGGGGTTGAGCACGCGACCCCCGAACCCAGCCATTTTGCCGTAGGTGTCGCGGATGGGGAACATGAGACGGTGACGAAATTTATCGTACCCGCCGCCCCCTTCCCTCTCGGTGAGCAGGCCGGCATCGAGCAGAATCTGCTCGGAATGCCCCTTGCGCTTGAGTTCCTTGCTTAGTTCGTCCCAGGCGTTGGGGGCGTAACCCAGGCCCCAGATTTTAATGGTTTCGTCGGTGAGCCCGCGCTTGTGCAGGTATTCCAGCGCTTGTTTTCCGGCGTCCGTACCCACCAATTGCTGGCGGTAAAACTGGACGGCGTCTTCAAGCGCGTTGATTAACGCGTCCTTGCGGACGGTATCCTGTGTGCCCACCTGGGCCATGGGGGTGAGGGTGACGCCGGCGCGTTCAGCCAGCATCTTGAGCGTCTCGGCGAAGTCCCAACCTTCCTTCTTCATCATGTAGCCAAAGAGGTCGCCACCCTCGTTGCACTGGCCAAAACAGCGCCATGTTTGAGTCTCAGGAAAGACCACGAAAGCGGGCGTGCGCGTGTTGCTGTGAAATGGGCAGAATCCGATATAGTTGCGCCCGGTCCGGCGCAGCTTTACGGTCTGTCCGACGATATCCACCAGGTCCAGACGGGCCTTAATATCATCAACGACGCTCATGCCTCTTCCCCGTGTACGTGAATGCTAGACAAATTTTTCCTGGTAATTGCGCAGGGCTTTTAGGTAGTTCGCACGTTCGTATGCCGTCGCTTCGCCCACCCTATCCTCGGCCATGACGCCATGAAGCATATCGATTGACGAGTAATCATGGGCATCCATCCAGCCGTTCAACTCCCTTAACATGCCCATCGCGGATTGTACCCCATTTTTGAGGAACTTGGAGACCACCTGGGTGACTTTCGCGCCGGCCATGATACCTTTAATCATCTCGGTGGCGCTGTGCACCCCGCCGCTCAAGGCAAAATCAACATTCACGCGCGGGGATTCCAAGGCAATCCACCGCACTGGCAGGGTGAGGTCGCTGGGGCTGGAAAGCCGTGCCCGCGTGTTCACCTCCAGGGTTTCGATGTCGATATCCGGCTGCATAAAGCGGTTGAACAGCACCAAGCCGGCCGCGCCGGCTTTTTCAAAACGGCTGAAGAGCTGCGGAAGCGTGGTGAAGAAGGGCGAAAGCTTGATGGCCACCGGGATATGGATGGAACTGCTCACTTCGTGCACTAGCGTGGTGTATGTCTTTTCAATCAGATCGGAGGTCAGGCTTGGATCAGCCCGCACAGAATAGATGTTGAGTTCCAGCGCGTCCGCGCCAGCCGCTTCGATTTCCCGGGCCAGGGAAATCCAGCCTCCGCGCGTGCTGCCGTTGAGGCTGGCAATCACCGGGATTTCCAGGGCGTCCTTCAGCCGCCGAAGTTGCTCAAGATAGCGGTCCCCGCTGGTGACGATTTTTGATGGCTCAACCAGGTAGGTTTGCGCCTCGGGCTGCGTTTCGGTGCCACGGTTGAGAAAGTAATCCAGCTCCAGGCTGTCGTGCGTGATTTCTTCTTCGAACAGGGAATACATGACCAGCGCCCCAACACCAGAATCTTCCAGCTGTTTAGCCAGGTCCAATTGCTGGGAAAGTGGGGAAGCACCAGCCACCAGGGGGTTCTTGATTGGCATTCCCAAGTACGTTGTTTGTAGATTTGCCATAAACACTCCTTCTGGGCAGGTATAGAAAACGATGACGCGCACAGGCACGTCATCGTTTATTCTACCTTAGTTAAGTAACCGCGTTCAAGCGCCTGGCTTTACGCGGCGGGAGTACTCTCGCCGGCATCCGCTTCCTTCTTGCTAAAATCCATCTGCGCGAGTTGTTCGTAAATGGACCAACGCCGCTCGGCGTCCGACTGGGCCGCCTTCATCAGGAGCTCAGCCCGCTCTTCATCAGACTGCAGGAGCATGCGGTAACGGGTCTCATTGTATGCATACTCAGAAACCTTCACGGTTGGAGCCTTGGAGTCGAGCTGCAGCGGGTTCTTGCCCTCGGTTTCGAGCCGGGGATCATAGCGGTACAGCTGCCAGGCGCCGGAAGCCACAGCCAGTTTCTGCTGGTTGAGACCCTTGAACATATCCACGCCGTGAGCGATACAGTGTGAGTAAGCGATAATCAGGGACGGCCCTTCGTAGGCGTCAGCCTCGATGAAGGTCTTGAGGGTCTGCGCGTCATTGGCGCCCATCGCCACCCGGCCGACATAGATGTTGCCGTAGGTCATGGCAATCATGCCCAGGTCCTTCTTAGGTTTGTCCTTGCCCCTGGCAGCGAACTTGGCCACCGCGGCACGTGGGGTCGCTTTGGAGGATTGACCGCCGGTGTTGGAATAGACTTCAGTATCCAGCACCAGCACGTTGACATCCCGGCCGGAAGCTAGGACGTGGTCCAGGCCGCCGTAACCGATGTCGTACGCCCAGCCATCACCACCCAAAATCCAGACGCTTTTACGCACCAGGTAATCGGCCAGTGAATTCAACCGGCGCAGTTCAAAGACCTCGCTATCGGCGGTGACTGTCTTGAGCAGGGCCACACGGGCACGCTGCTCGCTGATTTCTTTTTCAGATTTCTGGGAGGCATTCAGGATGCCATCCGCCAATTCCTGGCCCACCAGGGCCGCGTTGCGGGCAAGCAGCTCGCGGGCGTACTCGGTGAACTTGTCAATCGTCAGGCGCATGCCCATGCCAAACTCGGCGTTGTCTTCAAACAGTGAGTTGGACCAGGCAGGGCCACGACCATCGGCGTTGAAGGTGTAGGGGGTGGTTGGCAGGTTGCCCCCGTAAATGGAGGTACAACCGGTCGCGTTGGCAATGACCATGCGGTCCCCAAACAACTGGGAAGCCAGCTTGATGTACGGGGTTTCACCGCAGCCCGCGCAAGCGCCAGAGAACTCAAACAAGGGTTCAAACAGCTGCGAGTTTTTGACCAGGTGGGGCGAGACTGTCGCGCGGTCAATCAGTGGCAGCTTGAGGAAGAATTCCCAATTGACCACTTCCTGCTCGCGGATGGGCGGCTGGGGTGCCATGTTGATGGCCTTGCGGTTCGGGTCGGTCTTGTCTTTGCCTGGGCAGTTGGCCACGCACAAACCACAACCGGTGCAGTCTTCCACGGCCACCTGGACGGTCCAGGAATAACCTTCCTTCCAGTCCTTGGCCTTGGAGTCAACGTGCTTGAAGGCCGCTGGGGCTTCGGCGAGCAATTCATTCTTGTAAATCTTGGTGCGAATGGCAGCATGCGGGCAAACGAAGGAACAGCGCGCGCACTGGATGCAGATATCGGGTTCCCACACGGGGACCTCGAGCGCGATGTTCCGCTTTTCGTAGCGGGTGGTGCCGGTCGGGAAGGTGCCATCCACGGGCATCTGGCTCACGGGCACCTGGTCGCCACGGCGGTCAATGATGGCGCCAAGCGTCTCGCGCACGTAATCCGGCGCGTCAGCAGGGACTGGTTCGCGGCGGGTAATCTGGCTGGAGACCGTACTGGGATAGTTCACCAGGTGCAGGTGGGAAACGGCAGTATCGACAGCCGCAAAGTTCTTTTGAACCACGGCCTCACCGCGTTTGCTGTAGGTTTTTTCAATCGAGTGCTTGATAGCCGCCAGGGCTTCGTCCCTGGGCAGGATGCCACTAATCGCAAAGAAACAGGTCTGCATGATGGTGTTGATGCGCTGGCCCATGCCGGTCGCTTCAGCAACCTTGTAAGCGTCGATGACGTAGAACTTGAGCTGCTTCTCGATAATCTGGCGCTGCATCTCAGCAGGCAGGGTATCCCAAACTTCATCGGGTCCATAGATGCTGTTGAGCAGGAAGGTGCCGCCCTTGCGCGCGTATTTGACGAGGTCAATCCGGTCCACGAAGCTGACCTGGTGGCAGGCCAGGAAATTGGCCTCCCCTTCGGAGATGAAATAAGGAGCTTTAATCTCATCCGGACCAAAACGCAGGTGGGATACCGTCAGTGAACCAGATTTCTTGGAGTCGTACTCGAAATAGCCCTGGGCGAAGTTGTTGGTCTCATCACCAATAATCTTGATGGAGTTTTTGTTCGCGCCCACGGTGCCATCGGAGCCCAGGCCAAAGAACATGGCCTGCACCACGTTTTCGGGCAGGATTTCAAAGGTGTGGTCGTACTCAATGCTGAGGTTGGTGACATCATCAATGATGCCGACGGTGAATTGGCGGCGGGGATGATCTTTTTTGAGTTCCTCAAATACGCCATTGACCATGGCCGGGTTGAAGTCCTTGGAGGACAGACCGTAGCGGCCGCCGGTAACCAGGGGCATTTTCTCAAACTTGGCGAGGCCATCTTCCAGCCCGACGCGCACCGCGTTTGCAACGTCCACGTACAGGGGTTCACCCGTTGAGCCAGGTTCCTTGGTGCGGTCCAACACGGCGATTTTCCGAACACTGGCCGGCAGAACGTCCATCAGGTGCTTTACGGAGAATGGGCGGTACAAACGTACGATGACCACACCCACTTTTTCGCCACGTGCCATCAGGAACTTGGCCGTCTCACTGGCAGTCTGGGCTCCAGAGCCCATGATGACAATTACACGCTCCGCGTCGGGGGCGCCGTAGTATTCCATCACACGATATTGCCGTCCGGTCAGGTCAGCAAAGCGGTCCATCTCTTCTTCAACGATACGCACGGTTTCGTCGTAATAGCGGTTGACCGTTTCACGGCCCTGGAAGTAGACATCCGGGTTTTGGGCGCTGCCACGCAGCACAGGATGGTCGGGGCTGAGGGCACGTTTGCGGAGTTCGAGAATCATGTCTTCGTTAACCAGTTGGCGCAGGTCCTCATCGGTCAGGCGCTCCATCTTGTTGACTTCGTGCGAGGTGCGGAAGCCATCAAAGAAGTGCAGGAAGGGAACCCGGGCGCGCAAGGTCGCCGCGGTGGCGATGGCGGCAGTGTCCTGGGCTTCCTGGACAGAGTTGCTCGCAAGCATGGCGAAGCCAGTGGCCCGGCAAGCCATCACATCCTGGTGGTCGCCAAAGATGGAAAGAGCCTGGGAGGCGAGCGAACGGGCTGAAACATGGAAAACGGTCGGGGTGAGTTCACCGGCAATTTTGTACATGTTGGGAATCATCAACAGCAAGCCCTGGGAGGCGGTGAAGGTTGTGCTCAAAGCGCCAGCCTGCAGCGCACCGTGCACGGCACCCGCGGCGCCGCCTTCGGACTGCATTTGCACCACGGTCGGTATCGTGCCCCAAATATTATTTACATTTTCTGCCATCCATTGGTCCGCGAATTCACCCATGGTGGATGAAGGCGTAATGGGGTAGATAGCGATCACTTCGTTGAGCCGATACGCGACGTAAGCGGTCGCCTCGTTGGCGTCAGTCATGACCATTTCTCGTTTCATTCTTTTGCTCCTTGAATCTATTATTGGCGGAATCTCTTTGCCACTACATGCTAAAGTAACCCGCACTGCATGGTGCTGGTCAATACTTTATTATTGTAACGCAATAAAGCGTTTTTGCAGGTCGGCTTCGGTCTCAATCAGCCAGCAAATCCGGGTACTTTTTAAGCAGCCAGGGCTGAGCCAGGAAAAGCGCGCAGAGGGTTTTACCATCCTGGATGACGCCCTCGCGTACCATTTTGAAGACCTGTCTGATGGGGATGATGGAAAGCGTCAGAAACTCGTCTTCGTCCTGCTCCAGCGGCGAGGGTAACAGGTCGGAGGCCAGGAAGAGGTTCATGTACTCGTTGGAATACCCTGCCACCATGTACATGCCACCCAGCGAAATAAGCTCGCGGCAGTCCATGCCGATTTCCTCGCGTAACTCGCGGCGGGCCGTTTCTACCGGCATCTCCCCCTCATCCATCACGCCGGCCGGCAGCTCAAGCACCAGGGCCTCGGCCCCGAGACGATATTGGGTGACAAAGTAGACATTTCCCTGCCTGTCAATTGGCAGCAAGGTGACCGCGTTGGCGTGGTCCACCAGGTCGTACGTCCTTTGCTTGCCATCTGGCAGTTGAAAGATAATCCTTTCCACGTCAAAGGCATGTGCCTCCAACACTTTTTCGCGCGAAATGAGTTTGTATCGTGGTTCCATTCAGTCCTCTTCAAAAAAAGATTTAATGATGCTTTTCAACGCGTCCCCAACCTCGAGCGAGTACCAGCAGCGCCGCTCCAAAAGCTTAAAACCGAGCTTTTCTGCCACGCCGCGCATGGCCACATTATCGCTGCTGGTTCCCAGCCGTGCCTCGCGAGCGCCTTCGTTTTTCAAACCGCGCAGGCAACGGTCAACCAGCGCTGGTGCCAGGCCTTTGTGCCGTTCTGTTGGGATGACGCCGATGGGGTCGGTGTACCCAATCTCCGATTTTTGGGTGTCGAGGCTGCCGATGCAAAAGCCAGCCATTTTTCCTGCCGGGGTGAGCGCCACCAGGTCCAACGCGGGCACATAACCAGGGGCACGCATGATGGCCAACCTTTGATCGCGGTCCATGTGCTCCGTCCCAAAGGCCTGCCGGTGCAAACTGACCAAGTCGTCCACCTCAACCTCCCCAATCGCGGGACGAATCACGTAACCCACGGGAAGCGCCATCTCCGGGCCGAGGTCTGCCAACCCCAGGCGAAAGGAAAGCGCCTCAATGGCTTGCCTGCTAAAGCCGGCCCTCTCCACCACGCCCAGCTGCCAATCGTTCCTGGCAGACAGACAGACATCCAACGTGTCTTCCCGGCTGTTAATGGAATTGCGTTGGGACATTAACTTGGCGCCCCACGCGACAACCTCTCTTTCAAGATCCTGGATTCGAAAGGCTTCATCCAGCTCAAACCACAGGTTATTGTAGCCATCCACCAGCGCGAACCCAGCCAGGCTTTCGCCATGCCACCACAAACGGCAAGCGGCGCGGATGGAATCAAGCAGCAGCATCTCTTCAAAATCAACCAACATGCTTTGCTCACCCGATTTTTGTAACAGGGTACGCATCGCAGCGATATCCTTGTCAGCTTTAATAAAGGTTGATTCCATGTTGCCTCACCATGCCAGGGTTTGCCAGCTTCAATTTTACCCTTGCTGGGTGGTCGCCGGGGACACAAAAAAAACAGCGGGACGTTCCGTCCCGCTGTTGAAAAATTTGCATTCTGCATTACGGTATCTGAAGGATTTGGCCGGCTTCCAGGTCGTACGGCGCTTTCAACCCGTTGACCGCGATGATCTGCTCGGGCCACACATCGCCATACTCACAGGCGATGCCGTAAACTGTTTCGCCAGCGGAGACCGTCCAGGTGTCGGGATGGTCCAGCACCCTGCGTGAGTCGCTTGGCCAGCTGCCACTCTGCGGGACTTCCAAAACGTCCCCGATGCTCAACATACTGCCAGCGTACAAGTTGTTCAGGGTGAGCATGTCGCCCGGGTCCACGTCAAAGCGGCGCGCCAGGCAGTATACGCTCTCACCACCCTGCACGGTCCATGTGGTTGGCTTGGTCATCACAGGGGTGGCGGGTAATGGGGTTGGTGTGGCGGTGCCAATGGGGGTGACCGTGGGAGGAATCTGGGTAACTGCCACGCTGGTGCCCTGGGCATTAATCACCAACGTGGTGGGTTGGTTGAAGTCTTTCATGATGGCCTGGGCGGTGGTGGTGGCATTCAGGATTTGCTGGTCCACTGGCAACGGCGTGTTGACTGTATCAATAACTTCAGGAATCGCCACCGGGGATGTGGATGCTGAGCGTTCGCATCCCACCAGGGTCAGCGCCACGATGAAAATAATTATTACTACGGCTTTCCTGTTCATTTGATGCTCCTTAAATACAATAAGTGTATTTTGTCAGTAGCAATATCCATGCCATTTTGGAAAACAAAAAAACGGTTCAATCGCTTGAACCGTCTTCCATGAAGTAC
>JAKOSR010000157.1 GCA_029777225.1 Chloroflexota bacterium | reverse complement strand
GGTTGGCGGCGAAGTCTACAACTACGCGTACCGGATGGGTTACGCCGTCTCCATGTGGCAGCTGGACACCTCGGATTGGGCCAGCCCGGACCCTGCTGAAATCCTGGATAATGTCGTGCAAAACGTTGCCCCAAACAAGGTCATCCTGATGCATGACGGTGGGGAGTACCGGACGAACACGATTGAGGCACTGGGGCTGGTGTTGCATGAGCTGACCTTGGAGGGGTATCAATTCCTGCCCTTATGCACAGCCCAAGGCCAGGCTTACACCTATTAACGGCCACGCAGGTCGGTTTTCCGTCGAGTGTTCCTCCATTTTTATTAACATTATGTAATTTTAAGCAAGTTGCTTAATAGTAGGACTTGCATTATGGGGCTAATCGTGTATACTTGAAATAGTTAGGCGCTTGGGTGCCCCCCTCACCCAGGCGCCTAACACTTTAATCGCTTTCATTTCAGGAGAAACCTGGCATGAAACCCACTCCCTCAATCCATTTTATGCAATGTAACAATCCCAACTGCAGCCTGCGCTTTCCGCTGGATTTAGCCCATTACAAGGGGCAATTCTGCCCAAAATGCGGCGCCGCGTTAACAGCGCAGGAAGAGCGCCTTTCCCCGTCCCAATCCAAGCCAGAAAAGCCGCTGCGTGAAATCGTCGGCATACTGGATAACATCCGCTCGGCATACAACGTCGGGGCTATCCTGCGAACCGCAGATGGCGCCGGGTTTGCCAGGCTGTACCTGTGTGGCATCACGCCCACCCCCGAAACCACGCCAGAAATCACCAAGACCGCCCTGGGAGCGCAGGACGCCATCCCCTGGGAATACGCGCCAAACTGCCCGCGCCTGCTACGCGACCTGAAGGCCCGAGGATATGTGATTTTAATTCTGGAAAGCACCTCAGGGGCCCAATCCTTGTTTACGTTGAATGCCCAGGCACTTGCCCGTGAGAAGTTGGCATTGGTGGTGGGGAATGAACCCGCGGGTGTGGACCCGGCTTTGCTGCCCGTGGCGGATAAAGTGGTCTACCTGCCCATGGCGGGGAACAAGCAGTCGCTCAACGTCTCCGTGGCGTTTGGAATTGCCGCGTACCAACTGGCCTTTAGCCAACTGCCTTAAAAAAGTCGGGGATACCATCAGAAATAAATGAGCGCCCTTGTGTATGGGGCGCTCAATTTAGTTAACAAGTTGACTTAAGGCTGGATGACCGTCCCAGCGGGGATGGTGGTGTGCTTGGGGATGACCACCACGCCATCGCGCACGCGGTAAAGCGGGTGATCAACCTCGGCATCGCGTGGGAAGGCTTTGATTACCACGTTGTCGCCAATGCTGGTGTTTTTGTCGATAATCGCGCCTTCGATGTCGCAGTTGCGTCCAATCCCGAGCGGGGCGCCATTCTTTTGGGTGCCGTAGTAATCCGCGCCCATGACGATGGTGTCTTTGACGCGCGTGCCTTCCCCGATGGTGCTGCGCAGACCAATTATGGAGTGTTCGATGGTGGCGTTCTGAATCTCGCAACCTTCCGCGATGAGAACCCTGGTCAGTTGCCCACCTACCAGGCGTGAGCCTGGCAGGAAACGGGGATGCGTGAAAATCGGGTGCTGCGAATCGTAGAAATCGAAGGCGGGTTGATCCTCGGTCAGTTCCAGGTTGGTCTCATAGAAGGTGCGGATGGTTCCAATATCCCGCCAGTAACCCTCAAAATTGTAGCCAAACACCCTGGCCCCGTGCTGGATGAAGTATGGAATGATGTCCCCGCCAAAGTCATCGAGGCGTTCCATGGTCCT
>JAKOSR010000156.1 GCA_029777225.1 Chloroflexota bacterium | reverse complement strand
CGAAATCTAGATTAAGTGAGTGTCAACTATGTCAGACGCCTATTATGGTGAAGCTTCAAATATTACCAATAACGTTTCCGGTGTTTTGGTTATCGATAAACCGGTAGGGATTACTTCCCACGATGTGGTTCAGGCCGTGCGCAGCGGGACGAAAATCCGGCGCGCCGGGCACACCGGAACCCTTGACCCCCGTGCCTCCGGCGTGCTGGTGGTGCTGGTGGGGCCGGCTGTTCGCCTGAGCGAGTATGTTTCCGCGTCGGATAAACGCTACCAGGCGGTCATCCAGCTCGGAATCACCACTGACACCTACGACACCGAAGGCCAGGTCACCAGCCGGTCGCCCGTGGACATTACCTACGAGGAATTCGACGCGACCTTGCAGACCTTTGTCGGTCAATTTGAACAGGTGCCCCCCATTTATTCCGCGATCAAGGTCCACGGCCGCAAGGCTTACGAGATGGCGCGTGAGGGTGAAGAAGTGGAATTGGAACCAAGGCTCATCACCGTGCATGAACTCGAGCTGTTAGATTGGGATCCGCCAGAGGCTGTCGTTGACGTGCAGTGCTCATCGGGAACCTACATCCGTTCCCTCGCGCATGATTTAGGCGAGAAACTGGGCTGCGGTGCGACGCTGGTTGGCTTGCGTCGAACCAAGAACGGGCAGTTTGGACTGCGGGACGCCGTTCCGCTGCGCCGGCTGCAGGAATCCTTCGCGGATGGCACCTGGTACAAGTACCTCATCCCGGCTGCCGAAGCGCTTGGTGATTGGTATACCATCGAGCTGACCGTCCAACAGGTGGATGAAGTGCGCCATGGACACAGGGTCCCTGCCACGGAAGAAATGGAAGTCGGAAAATGGGCCCGCGCGATTAGCGAGGAAGGTGAATTGGTGGCATTGATGGAATATGACCCTCAGACCACTGAATGGCAGCCGCGAAAGGTATTTTTCTTATAAAGATAGGTAACCCCCAGAGATAACCCTTATTTGGCAAACATCCAGAGAGGGTTATTTTTTTTGACACGGAGACACGTATGACGGAATTTTCGACAGCCTGGCCGGAAGTGCCCCAGGAACCAATGTGGCTGACCATCGGCAACTTTGACGGGCTGCATCTTGGGCACCAGGCGCTGATTGAAGCCCTCAAGGCCCGGGCCAGGGCGGATGGCGCGCTCTCCATGCTACTCACATTCCGTCCCCATACGCGGGTTTTCCTCCAGCACATCCAGGAGCGTTTTTACCTGGTGGACGAGCTGGAACGACTGGAACTGCTTACACGGACAGGGCTGGATAAGGTGCTCACCCTGCCATTTGATACCGACTTGGCCGAGATGGAAGCCGAAGACTTCTTTGACCTTATTGTTTCGCGGCTGAATGTGCGGGGGATTGTGTTGGGCGAAGGCTTCGTAATGGGGAGAAAAGGCCGTGGTAACGTGGAACTAATCCGGCAGTTGTGCGAAGAGAAGCACATCACCTGCCTGGTATTACCCCCGTTTTGCGTTGATGGCGTGGTGGTCTCCTCTCGCAGGGTTCGGTCCGCGCTGGCCAAGGGGCAAATGAAGGTGGTCAGCCGGCTGCTTGGCCGGCCCTATTCCGTGATGGGCGAGGTGCGTGAAGGGAAACGACTGGGTTCCAAACTTGGTTTTCCCACCGCCAACCAGATTACCGACCCGACCAAAATGCTGCCGCGTTACGGGGTGTATGCCACCCTTGCCTGGATTAATGGCCACCGCTATTTCGCGGTCACCAGCGTTGGCGTGAGGCCCACCTTCGAGGATACCAACCTCCCGAATGTGGAAACCCTGCTGCTGGATTTTGATGATAACATCTACCACAAGCAACTTAAGGTGGACTTCATTGCCTACCTGCGCGATGAAGCCAGGTTTGAAAACCTTGCGGATTTGATTCATCAGATCGAAGTGGACAAAGCAGAAGCCAGGAGGATACTGACCGATGGACCATACGCGTAGAGTTTATCGTCTTAGTCCAAGCCAGTTGAGCGCGGAAACCATCGCGGTCACATTTGCCAAGACATCCCGCTCGCCTGAACCTTTTGACGCCATCGCGGCGGAACTCGACGCGGAAAAAAGCGCAAGGTTCAGTGAAAAGTGGATTGTGGGTTACGGGCATTCCAGCGTGGCGGAGCACGCCGTATTACACCTCGCGTTAGAGAACGTTTCCCGCATGTCCATCGAGACCATCGAAGCCAACCGGCTGGCTTCTTATACCGAAAAATCCTCCCGTTACCAGCTTTGGGACCCTAAAGCGTATGTGACCCCACCGGAATTGGAAGGCTCACCCTTCCATGAGCGCTACATCCAGGTCATGAACTACCTGTTCGCGGTGTACGCCGAGTCGCTGGACTGGCTAATCCCCTGGGGGGAGGCGAACACACCACGTCAGCTGGGTGAGGGTGACAAAGCCTGGGCTAACCGGGCCCGACTGAAGTCCGTGGACGTGGCCAGGTTTTTGTTGCCGGCCGCGGCGACGGCAAATGTGGGCATCACGATAAACGCGCGTGCGCTGGAGTATGCCATCCGCAAAATGCTTAGCTCCCCGCTGGCAGAGGTCAGGGCGATTGGCCAGGAAGTAAAACGCGTGGCCAACGAAGAACTTCCCACGCTGGTGAAGTATGCTGACCCAATTGAGAGCCTGGCGGGCGTAAGGGATTACTGCCGCAGATTAACCGCCCAGGTTGATACCATCCCAAGCGATCGCTGGTGCGTGTTGCGTCATTATGACCCAAACGCGGAAGATAAAATTTTGGCGGCCATCCTGTTCCGATTTGGGGATGACAGCGTTGCGGTGTGCCTTGACCAGGTGCTGAACATGCCGGCTGAAGACCGGCAGAAATGGCTCGACAGGCTGTTTGATCAACTTGATGAGCATGATGTGCCCCTGCGGGAGTTGGAATACAGCAACT
Source organism: Chloroflexota bacterium (assembly GCA_029777225.1). Lineage (GTDB taxonomy): Bacteria > Chloroflexota > Anaerolineae > Anaerolineales > Anaerolineaceae > Mesolinea. The sequence continues at coordinate 21,885 of JAKOSR010000156.1, read as the reverse complement.
ACGTGTTTGAGCTGGTCATGGACCAAGGCGCGTATTTTGAATTTAAACGCCACCGCATGATGACCCAGACGGCGCAAACGCTCACCGCGGATCTGGGTTACGCCATCCCGCGCGCGATAACCGAAGCGGGCTTTGAACCCCATTACCGCAAAGCAATGGACCTGGCTGGGCGGTTGTTCCGCGATATGGTGGCGTGGAACCCGGATGTGGCCGCTTACGTGGTTCCCAATGCCTTCAACCGGCGGGTGTTGTGCTCGCTCAACCTGCGAGAAATGTTCCATTTCATCCGCCTGCGTTGCGCGGAAAACGCGCACTTCTCCATCCGGAGGGTGGGAAGGGGCATGTTTGAAGCCCTTGAATCGGTTCATCCGTCATTCGCCGGGAAGATTAAGCTCAAACTGGATGAAAGTAGCGACACCCTCGCGGAAAAATACTTCACCGCGCTGGAAGAATCCATCCAGTAATCCCCACAAGGTTCGCGCATGACCGTTATCCTGCCTTTGTTAGCTTTTCTTGGCCTCTGGATTTATTCTGGCAATACCCGGCGGGAACCGCTTTGGCGGGCCTCGTTCATCCAGGCATTTATTCTATGGGGCGCCTGGATGGTCTTTGTCACCGAGCTGCTCAGCCTGTTTAACGCGGTGACGCGGACTTCCCTGAGCCTGGCCTGGGGTCTGCCGGTGTTGGCCTTCGTCTACTGGCTGGTGCGCTGGTTGAAGGGCCGAAAGGTGTTGCGCTTACCGGTAGTGTATCGGGCCAGGGATCAACATGTGGCTCTGCTTGATTTGTTGCTGCTGATTATCATGCTCATCCCACTGGTTATCGGCTTCATCGCCCCACCAAACTCGCAGGAAGCCTTGAATTTTGGGATGGTGCGGGTGGCGCATTGGGGCTTTCAGCACAGCCTGGCGCATTTCCCGGCTGTCAATGAGAACCTGAACAGCGCCCCGCCCGGGATGGGCATCGGCTTGCTCAATTTTTACCTGCTCTCCGGCTCGGACCGCTGGGCAAACTTCCTTTCCTGGTTTGCCTTGCTTGGATGCCTGCAGGCCGCGATGGCCATTGCCAGGCTATTTGGTGCTTCCCCAACCGGGACGCGGTTGACGGCCATCTTTGCCGCCACCATCCCCGCGGCTCTGGCGCTCTCAAGCTCCAGCCTGGACGACCTGCTTAGCTGCCTGTGGGTGCTCTCATATGTGATGGTGGTCTTTTACTTCAAGAAAGACAAGAACCACGAATTCAACCTCACCCTGACGGCGTTGGCTGCTGGATTGACCCTGATTACTAAACCTGTCTCGTTGCTTTTCATCCTTCCTTTTGCAATTTATTTCCTCTTCCTGCAGGTGAAACTTTACCGATGGGGAAAAACCTTGCCACGGGTTGCGATTAGTTTGCTCCTCATCCTGGCCGTGGCAGGGGGCTTTTTCTACCGGAATTTTCAGTCTTATGGCACCGCTTACCAGGTGCAGGCGCTCACCCAGGACCTGAATGAGACCATCAGCTGGCGGGTGGCCATTTCCAACGGCGTGCGAAATTTTGCCCTGCATGCCGATTTGCCTTTTCCCAGGGCGGATGCCTGGCTGACGAAAAACATCGCCCTGCTGCATACGCAGCTGGGGCTGGATGCCAGCGACCCCCGGACGACCTATGGCGGGACGTTTAGGGTACCCGACATTAACACCTCTGAGGTAACATCTGGGAACCCGCTTCACGCAATTCTCATTATCTTGTGTGTTTTTTATCTGGTCGGGAGGTTCCTGTTGACCAAAACCGGGCATGAGGCCACCGGGTATACCGGCCTGCTGATGATCAGCGTGCTCCTGTATGTTGTCTTCTTGAAGTGGCGGATAAACGGGTCGGCCTGGCAGTTGCCTTTCTTCCTGATGACCGCCCCGGTGGTGGGTTTCGTGTTTGATTACCTCAGGCAGGAACATAAATACCTTGGCACAGTCCTGGCTTTTTTGCTCATCCTCTTCGCGATTCCCTGGCTTCTGTGCGTGCAACAGCGGCCACTCATCCCAATCTCCGGTCTGACCTACCAACGCTCCATCCTGGCCACCCCGCGCGAAGCGTTGTACTTCACCACCGAACCTGAGGTGGCGGCTGAAATGAGCGAAATTTCTAACCTGATAAGCGAACGCTTGCCAAAGACCGTGGAATTACGCGTGGAGCCCGATTTTCCGGAGTACGTGCTTTGGGCTCTTCCGGGGCAGGATGACGCCAAGATTGAATTTTTCTCCATAAGCACTGGGCCGGATTTGACGCTGCCACCTGAGTCAAGCATTGTGCCGGACCTCATCCTGACCCAGGATTGCCAGGGTGTGACCCCTGTGGGAATGACGTTAATTCATCAAGGCCTATACTGCCTCTATACCATCAACTGACTTTAGACGCTATAATGGCCCGAATTCCTGCTGGCTGACAGCAGCATCAAGGAGCAAAATATGAAAAGAATAACCTTAACATTGACATTACTCGTCCTCTTGGGGGCTCTGGTGTTGAGCGCCTGCGGCGCGAAGACCCCCAGCCCCACCACGGTTGTCAACATCCCCGTGGTTGGTAACCAGAGCGACCCAACCGTCCTCCCGACTGAACAGGCTGTGGAGCAAACCGAAGCCTACCCCGTTGAATCCGAGCAGCCGGTCATGACCACCGAATCCCCGGAGGTGACCTATCCTGTGACGAGTACGCTGCCACAGACTGATGATGAATGGCGTGCTTTCATTACAGAAAAGCTACAGGGGCATCACACCCTGGACTTTTTGCTGAGCCAGAACCTGAGCGAACAGCAATGGCGGGATATCCTCGCCAAGAGCGCGCACGCGGAGGTCATCCTGACCGCGGAAGAAGAAGCAGCCATGATTCAATGGCTGATGGCGCACTAAAAAAATATCAATCACTAATCCGCCCGCCTGCTGCGGGCGGATTTTTTTTATAAATGGAACGATTACGTTTCGATATGGCTGCTCATATTTCACTTTATTAATTGATTTCTGGGCGCTGGGAACAGGCAAAAGCCCGGCAAAATTGTGATTTTTTTCTCCAATAAATGTGTTAGGCATTACAATTATCTTGGACTTATATGGGATATTGCCCAATAAGCCAAACCAATGATGTCAAAGGAGACCTGATGACTATTCACCTTTATCTTTCACTGCTTCCCGAAGCCTTGATAGCCTCCATGCTCTCACCGGAAGAGTTTGGCGCGTATTATGCCACCGGGTCCGCGAAAAAATCGCGGGGACAAGCCATGTTTTTTGAAGTGGACCCCAGCTTCCGGCACCCGTACTTCAACATGGAGCAGGCTTTAGCGCGTTGCGTTCCCCATGAGGACGGCAGCCCCAAATCTTCGGTCTACCTCTCGGTTTACCGGGTTTTGGAGCATGTGGACCCCAGCGCCCTGCAATCGCTTTACCTGACGACCCAGGACGGCCGCACGCTGGGGCTGATGCCCGCCGCGGAATTGCCCAGCGATGAAGCGAACCTGCATCTCTACCAGGAAATCGCGCCTGTCACACCGTTGGTGGTGAGCCGGCTCGCGCCAGTACCGTTCTACCAGCTGATTGTGTGCAACCCGGTCTCGCTCATCACGGTGCCGGCCATCGTCTTCACTGAGCTCCAGCTTGGTGAACTGGCCACTGATCCGGAGATGGGGTTGATGGATGAACTACCCTACACCAACACAGACCACCTGCGCCAATGCCTGACGGACGTTAAAACCAAGTTTATTTCCACCAAAATGGTGGACCGCACGCATTCACCCAACGTGCACTACCGCACCATCAAAAACGGCTTTTTTGTGGGGAATCAAGACCAGCTGAAGTACTATCCCATGCCCTCTCCTGCCACCTTGCGCACAGAGAACTACCGCTGGTTTCGCTCAGCCAACATGTAAGACCCGCCGGCATTCCCGGCATAAAACACAGGAGACGTTATGAATTACATCACATGGATTATTATCGGCATCGTGGGCGGGGTAATCTCCATCGGCACCGCCATCTACCTGTACTTCTGGGTTCACAAGCAGGAGCCGGGTACCCCGTTGGCCCAGGAAGTGGCTTCGTGGATACAGGACGGCGCGCAAGCGTACCTGAAGCGGCTCTATACTGCCCTGGGTTTATTGGCGGTGATTATCGGCTTTGTCATCTTCATCATTTTCAGCATCAATCTTGAAAACATCAGCACGCTTGGCCTGCAACTGCATCCCCAAAAGGGTTTGCTGACAGCGGCCGCCTTCATTTTTGGTGCGCTGTGTTCCGCTCTGGCGGGCTACATGGGCATGCGGGTGGCCGTGCAGGCCAACGTGCGTACCGCCACGGCTGCGCAGAAGGACCTGGGGACGGCCTTTAAGCTCTCTTTCTATGCTGGTTCAGTACTCGGGCTGGCCATGGTCGGGCTGGCAGTGATTGGCATGAGCGTTATTTTCCTCATCACCAGGGACGCGGAATACGTGCTTGGGTTTAGCTTTGGCGCTTCCACGCTGGCCTTGCTGGCCAAGGCCGGGGGTGGCATTTACACCAAGACGGCTGACATCGCGGCGGACCTTGTGGGAAAGGTTGAAATAGGCATCCCTGAAGATGACCCACGCAACCCCGCGGTCGTAGCCGATAACGTGGGCGATAACGTCGGCGATGTGGCCGGCATGGGCGCGGATATTTTTGACAGCTACGTCGCCAGCGCGGTAGCCGTGATGCTGCTTGGCGCGAGCCTGGGTTTGAGGGGCGCGGAACATTTCCAGTACACTGTGCTTCCACTCATCCTATGCACGCTGGGCACCTTTGCTTCCCTGCTGGGGATCCAGTTCGTGCGCGTTAAGGAAGGCCAAAAACCTGGCCCGGCGCTCAACCGTGGCACCGTCATCACCTGCATTATTTACGCGATTATGTTGGTGGTGCTAACCGTTTTTGGGAAAGTGAACATTGGTGTATTGTGGGCGGCCATCACTGGCCTGGTGGCTGGCGTGATTATCGGCTTCACGTCGGATTACTTTACGAATGACGCTTACAAGCCCGTTCAGGAAACCTCGCGGGTTTCCACCTCCGGCTCGGCCATCACCATCATTACGGGCTTTAGCTATGGGCTCATCTCGATTGTTCCGTCGGTTATTGGCATCGCGCTCGCGACGCTCATTTCGTACCACCTGGCGGAGATTAACGGCATCAGTGGTATTTATGGCATTGGCATCAGCGCGGTTGGGATGCTTTCCATCAGCGGCATGATTGTGTCCGCGGACGCGTACGGTCCGATTGTGGACAACGCCCGTGGCATCGCGGAAATGGCTGGGATGGGTGAGGAAGTGATTGAACGGGCGGATATATTGGATTCGGCTGGCAACACGGCCAAGGCCATTACCAAGGGCTTTTCCATTAGCGCGGCCGCCCTGACTGTCTTGGCCCTGTTCGCGGCCTATTCCGAGGTAGTGAAAGCTGCTGGTATACCCATCACCATCAGTTTGCAGAGCCCGATTGTGGTGGCTGGTGTGTTGCTGGGCTCCATGACCCCTCCGTTGTTCAGCGCCCTCACCATGCTTTCGGTCACCAAGAACGCCTTTGAAATGATTGAAGAAATCCGCAGGCAGTTCCGCGAACAACCAGGCATTTTGGCCGGCACGCATAAACCGGATTATGCCCGCTGCGTGAGCTTGGCGGCGCATGGGGCGTTGAGCTCCCTGGCCCTGCCGGCTTTCCTGGCGGTGGGTTTGCCGCTGTTGGTGGGCTTCATCCTTGGGCCGGACGCGCTTGGTGGATTTTTGGGCGGTTCCATCTTCACCGGCGTTATTTTTGCCTTGTTAATGAGCAACGCGGGTGGCCTGTGGGATAACGCCAAAAAGTACATCGAAACCGGCAAATTTGGCGGCCCCGGGTCCGAAGCGCACAAGGCAGCAGTGGTCGGGGACACGGTTGGCGATCCTTTCAAGGACACCGCGGGGCCTTCGCTCAATACGCTCATCACGGTGATGAGCCTGGTCTCATCACTCTTCGCGCCGATAATCGCCGCGTTTCACCTAATCAAGTAGACCCTTTGGCCAGGCTGGGCTTTTGATGACAGAAGCGACAGCGAAAAATCGTGTCGCTTCTGTCATTCTGTTAGGAGAAACCCAATATGCCGGGAATATCGAAAGCAGTGGGAATGGACGCGTGCGAAGCCCAAGCGTGGCAGGTTGACATCAGGTGGTTGGTTATAAAACAAGGAGCAATCAGGCATGGATAATTACGTCATTAGCTGCTGTTCAACAGCGGACCTGGCCAAAGAGCATTTTGAGCGGCGAAACATCCACTATGTGTGTTTCCACTACGCCCTGGATGGGAAGGAATACCCGGACGATATGGGCCAGTCTATGTCCTTTTCGGACTTTTACGCAGCCATGCGTGCTGGGGCTGAAACCAAGACCTCCCAGGTTAATATTTCCGAGTACCTGGAATACTTCAAGACCTTTCTATCGCGCGGGCAGGACATCCTGCATGTCACGCTTTCTTCCGGCATTTCAGGCACGATTAATTCCGCCAGGAGCGCGGCCGCAATCGCTACAGAGCAGTTTCCTGGGCGAAAAATCGTCATCTTGGATTCACTGGGCGCGTCTTCAGGTTATGGACTGATGATGGACAACTTGGCCGATTTACGCGACCAGGGCGTGAGCCTGGAGGACGCGCGTGATTGGCTGGAGGCAAACAAGCTGCGGCTACACCACTGGTTCTTCTCCACTGACCTCACCTATTACGTCAAGGGCGGGCGTATCTCTAAGTCCGCGGGGATGATTGGCGGGCTGCTGGATATCTGTCCCTTGTTGAACATGGATGCCCAGGGGCACCTGGTGCCCAGGGCGAAGGTGCGCAAGAAAAGCAAGGTCATCCGCGAAATCGTGGACCGCATGGAAAAATTCGCCGATAGCGGGTTGGGCTATAACGGTAAATGCTATATCTCCAATTCTGATTGCAACCAGGACGCGGAGGCAGTGGCGGCGTCGGTGGAGGAACGCTTCCCTAACCTGGATGGCAAGGTATTGATCAACCAGGTGGGCACCACCATTGGCAGCCATACTGGTCCGGGGACGGTGGCGCTGTTTTTCTGGGGTGAACCGCGGACCGATTAAAGTCAAGCGGTTGGAGAAATTAGAGCCCGGGCCAATCCAGCTTACTGGCAGTTTTTTGCCTTTTTGGGGTCTGTGAATGACCAGGAAAGCGAGCTGGCTACGTCACGCTTCGTTTTCAGCAGCCAAGACGCGAGAGGCAGCCTGGCAAAAAATGGGGACTATAGTAGACAACAGCCAGGTCGGGTTTTTATCAATCGTGTATGACGGCCATATTCCCCAAAACACCCCATGAGGTGAGGAATACGTCCGTTGGGACGTCAAAGAACCGGCCATTATTCATGTAGCGTAAACCATCCTCGTTGAAACCCGTCAGGATGACCACGTGCTCATAAGGCGCGACCAGGCTTTGTCTGCCCTGGGAATCGGTGTAGGTGTGCGGTTCGCTATACTCCATGTTGCCAATCACCCAGACAATAATGGGCTTGTCTTCGGTGAGGTTCTGTTTGACCTCATCCAGCGTCATCCCGCGCATTGCCGTGGCTGGCAGACCGAATGCGCGCAGCACTTCCGCCACCGGGCCAGCATACACGCCGTAAGCGTAGGGTGGAATTTGACCCCAGACGCTGTTGACATCCCCGACAAACCCATAATCCGGGTTGTCTGAATGGGGCAGGGAAACCTGGAAGGTGTACTCATAAATCGAGATGCCAAAGTAACCGGCCCAATCCACCGCAGCCGAAGCCTCACAACCAAGGTCGTAGGTTTGGGAATGCCCGCTGATGGGGGAGATGTAGTGGTAGGCCGGGTAGGATGGGGTCGGCATTGGGGTGGGTGAAGCTGGTACACTGAGTATTGCGGTGAGGGTGGGCACTGTTGTGGGGGTGTATGCAGGGGTGGAATCTGACGTTTCGGTCATCATTCCGGCCAAGGTAGCGGTTGGACTGGTTTGCGCGAGTGGCTCCGAGGGAATCGGCGCCTGGCTGACGGGGATATTACCTGCCCGCACCTGGCAAGCGCTGGTTGCCAAAGCGAGGATGAGAACAAGTTGTAGAATACGATTGCTGGTGTTTGCTTTCATTGGACAATTTCCAAGTCCGGCAATTATAAGCGAAGTCGTTGCAATACCGACGCAGCCTGAGCGCAAAACTCAGCTGGTTGGATATAATTGTGCTCCGAAAGGTAATTGATGATGACCCGAAAATTGCTGTGTTTGCTTATCATGCTATCGCTGGCGCTACCTTTGGTTGGCTGCCAGCCCAAGGGCGAAGAGCTCTACCGGGATGATTTTTCCAACCCGGATACCGGTTGGGAGGAAACGGACAGCGCGAATATCACCCGCGGGTACAAGGAAGGCTCCTACCAGTTTGAAATTAGGACTGCCCAAACGGATGATTGGGTATTGGCAAACCAGGATTTTAAAAATGTGAGCGTGGAGGCGGACCTGACCCGTACGCGCGGCTTGGATGACAACAATTATGGCGTCGTCTGCAAGTATTCCAGCCCCATCAGCTTTTACGCCTTTGTGATTAGCAGCGATGGCAGCTACATGATTGAGAAACGCACCAAACAAGGGTTCGCGCGGCTAAGTGGAACCCAATTTGAAATTTCAGACCGCATCAAGACGGGTGGGAAACTCAACCACATTAAGGCTGTTTGCGGGGACGGATTCCTCGAGCTTTATGTGAATGGGAAGTTCGTGGATAGGGCCGAGGATGATGCTCTTACCAGCGGGGATGTGGGCTTGTTTGCGGGCACGTACGCCGACAGCCTGCTCAAGGTCTCGTTTGACAATTTCGTTGTTCGCTCGATTCCTTAAGGTTCAGCCTTTTTGCGTTGGTTAACGGTGGGCGCGCAGGCTGGCCTGGATGCTTTCCGCGTTGGATTCCGGGAAATATTGCAGGTAACCGCGGATGCGTTGCTCGATGGCGGGGCCAGGGGTATCTGAAAGGACTTCCTTGAGCAGGTAGGCTGTCTCTTTTGGGTTGCGCTTGGCGAGCCCGGCAACCAGACGTTCCAACTGGTCCTGCAGTAATTCGCCTGGGTCCTGCAGGAAGAGCCTCATCCTGGTGAGGATGACGGGGTAATCATCTGAGCTGGCCAAGGGAACCCAATCCGCCAGTCCAAGCAGCCCAGCTGCCTTTGAATGGTGACCCGGATTTTCCAACAAGCTTAACAAAAACTGTTTCCATCCCTGAGGATTGGCCGCGCGGGAAGCCTGGCCGGCCTTGGTGAGCAAGGCTGCCAATACAGCACGGTCCTGCGGTTGCTTAATCCACTCTCCCAACCTGGCATATACCGCGTTTTCGTTGGGGCCGGAAAGCTGGCCAAGCAGGAAGGCGGCCAGTTCACGGTCTTCATAATGGTCCTGTTGCCAGAGCGCATCCACCAGGCCGAGCGTTGTAGATGGGTCGCGCGTGGCCGTGGGCCGCAGGTACAATTCCAGCTGCGGCATCAGCTGTGGGGGCAGGTCGTAGGCAGGCAGGAAGGTGAATGGGATGGCGTCTTTTTGCCGGCGGTGGGCGTAACGGTGATAAAACCCCAGCAGGTCGTGGAAAGCCTTAATAAACGCGGCCGGGTCGGGGAAAACTCTCGCGAGATCCTCCACCTGCTGGTTGAGACGGGTCAAATCAATGGACGGCATGACGAGTTCCTGTTCGGCCGTGGGGCCAGGCAGCCAGGTTAGTAACCGCGCGCGAAGTAGGCCTTTTTATTGGTTTTGCGGCCGGTGAAGAAGCACACACCTTCACCTTCGGAGGGGGCATAGCAGCGCAACGTGGCACGGGTCTCCTCCTTAATCTTGGCTTCGTTCTCGCGGTCATCCGACCACCAGCCAACCGCCCAACCTTTGTCGTTCACCACATCCTTGAGCTGTTCGTAGCTCTCGACCTCGAAGATGTGGTCATCGCGGAACTTGGTCGCTTTTGTCAGCAGACTGGCCTGGATGGTCTCCAGCATGTCGGCAACGGTCTGCGTACAGCCAGCCATGGGGACGAAGGATTTGCCGTCCCTGCCAGGGATATCGCGGCGGGCAAGTGCGAGGGTGCCATTTTGAACGTCTTTGGGACCGATTTCGATGCGCAGTGGCACACCCTTGAGCTCCCAGTCGTTGAACTTGAAGCCAGGGGTCAGACCCTCGCGCGCGTCCACCTTGACGCGGAACGCGGAAAGCGCCTTTGTGACCTCTTCGACCTTTTCCATCACCAGCGCTTTTTCTTCATCCTTGCGGTAAATAGGTACGACAACTACCTGTATGGGGGCCAGCCTGGGGGGCAGAATCAAGCCCTGGTCATCGCCATGGGTCATGATAATCGCGCCGATGAAGCGGGTGCTGATGCCCCAGGAGGTCGTCCAGCAGAACTGGAGCTGGTTGTTTTCATCCAGGAACTTGATGTCGAAGGCTTGCGCGAAGTTTTGACCAAGGAAGTGGGAGGTGCCCGATTGCAGGGCCTTGGTGTCCCCCATCATCGCTTCGATGGAATAGGTGGCTTTGGCCCCGGCGAATTTTTCGGTCTCGCTCTTACGACCTTTGATGACCGGGACGGCGGCCTCGTTAATCGCGAAATCGGCATAGACATCCAGCATACGTTCGGTTTCTTCAATCGCCTCCTGCTCGGTGGCATGGGCGGTGTGGCCTTCCTGCCAGTAGAATTCCAGGGTACGCAGGAACAGCTTGGTGCGCATTTCCCAGCGCACGACATTCGCCCATTGATTCACGAGAACCGGCAGGTCCCGATAAGACTGAATCCATTTCGCATACATCGTGCCGATAATCGTCTCGGAGGTTGGCCGCACGACCAGGGGTTCCTCAAGCTTCTCGCCACCGCCATGCGTGACCACGGCCAATTCGGGAGCGAAGCCTTCAACGTGTTCCTTCTCCTTGGTCATGAAGGATTGGGGGATGAGCAGAGGGAAGGCCGCGTTCACGTGGCCGGTGGCCTTAAAACGGTTATCCAGCGCTTTTTGAATGTTTTCCCACAAGGCCCAGCCGTATGGACGCACGACCATGCAGCCGCGTACCGGCGCGTAGTCGGCCATTTCGGAGCGCAGCACCAGCTGGTTGTACCATTCAGAATAGTTTTCCTGTCGGGAGGGGAGTTTCTTTTCTTCCATGTTTATCTCACAATTCCAATGATTTATTCAATAACGCGCTGACCTCTTCCGGTGAGTTCGCGAAATGTACCAATTCACGCGCGCTGGAGGGTACAAACCCGTCGTTCGCGTTGAAAAAAGCGTCAAAAGTGGCCCGCCACGCCGGGCCAATTAAAATCATGGTCCGGGCGTTGACGGCCCCAATCACCATTAGGTTGAGAGAGAGCATCACTTCGCACAGGGTGCCAATGCCACCAGGCAGCGCCACGCAGGCATCAGCCTGCCTGGTGAGCAAGTCCAGCCGTTGGGTCAGGGTTTGGGTGGGCATTTCCTGCCGAACCCAGGGATTGGCTCCCGTGGGACGGTAGGCTTCGATTTCCGCGCAGGTGACGCCGATGGTGTGAGCGCCCGCTTCAACGGCGCCGCGGCTGGCGGCTTCCATCGTGCCGCAATAGCCACCGGTCATGATGGTGTGACCCGCGCTACCGAGCAGCCGGCCAAGCTGCCTGGCTGATTCGTACAGGGGGTCGCCTTCCACCCCGTAGGCACTTCCAAAAACCGCGATAATCATGCTTCGCCCTTTCGCGCGGCGTCTTCAGGCCAAACCCGCGTGTAGTTGCTCTTTATCTTGTTCAAAATGGCCTGCTCAAGGTCGATATCGCACACGCTAGCCAGCTGCAGTAGGTAAAGCGCCACATCAGCCAGCTCACCAGAGAGGCCGTCCGGGTCCGAGGTCTGTTCAGACCATTGGAAATGTTCCAACACTTCCGAAGCCTCCAGGCTCAATGAAATGGCCAGGTTGCGCGGGAGCTGCTGTTTAGGTGACCCGGAATCGTACCAGCCGTGGTGGCGGACGAGGTCGTGCATGGCCTGGGTAAGTTCTTTAATGTCCATAACTGGAAAATTATACCTGAGATAAGCAGGTGCGCAGGAAATCAAACGTTGAATAGGAGAAAAAGCGCCGAAATCTGCCGGAAATCAGTTGCCCCCGAACAGCAACTCTTTCCAAATCTGCATATTGGAAAGCATAACCTTGGCTGTTACGGGCCTTGGGGTGGGGGTGGGGATCTGGCCGGATGGCGCCATGATGATGATGGGGTAATCGCCTTCGTTCACCAGGCGGTTTTCTTCGCGCGCCCATTGCTCCACCGCGGCATCAGACGTGGCGTAAGCGATTTGCGCCTCAATCTTAACCTTGGTTTGTTGCAAGGCGGCCACCTGGGTGTTCAGTTGCTTTTCCTGGCGACCCAGCTGCAGCATGTTGACCATACGGTTATTGAAATCCATCATCAGGAGCACCAAAACCACGATGACCGCCACCATAATAATACGGCGGTCCGCCCAATGGATGGATTTGATTTTTTCCAGGATGGTCTTCATTGTCTCTCCAAGCTGCAATTATTGTACCATTTGGACGCCCTAATGTGAATATTAAAGCAACAACGCGGTCCTTTGAAGACCGCGTTGCCTTGCCGAAGGAGAGATTTGAACTCTCACGAGCACTATGCTCACTACGCCCTGAACGTAGCGCGTCTGCCAGTTCCGCCACTCCGGCGTGAGTTATTATTTTACGCGTTCCTCTGGATTTGTCAATCCAAAAGAGCCTGGAAGGGCAGTTCTGCCCTTGATTCCTGCCTGGCCATGTGCCAGTGGCTTGAAACATGGACAATTACAAAGAGGCTGGCCAAAACGACCAGCCTCATCTTGTAAATTTTTTCTATGCTTAAGCTTTTGGCGCGGCTTTATCAGCCTCACCTGGGACCTTCTTTTCAGCCAGGCTTGCCAATATCTCGCTCTTCATTTTCTCCACCTGGGCATCAGACGTGGATGAGAGCTTGTTCGCGGTTTCAAGGTTAAGCTTGTCTGAAAGCAACAGCGTTAACAACCCTTCCATCACGTTACCACTGGTATTGCCGCCTTCGTTGCCGCCGCCGACCACAACCCTGGGGACAACATCCACACGGGATTGTTGCACAGCTTCGGCGAAGCGGTTCATCACCTGTTGGGTCACCTGGAACTGCGGACCGCCGTAGGCAGCCACTTGTTGTTCCGTGGCAATAGCCTGCGCGATACCCGTCCGGGCGATTTTCTCGGCTTCTGCTTCGGCCAGGGCCCTGATTTGGGCAGCCTGTTGAACAGCCCGGGCGTAATCCGCCTTGCCTTGGTTGGACTGGACGGTAATGCTCACTTCAGACTCAGTGACATTGCGTTGCTGCTCCGCCCTTGCCTGGGCTTCGCGCAGCTCCCGTTCTTTGGCTGCGGCCACTTGCTGGCGCTGGAAGGTTTCTATTTGTTCCACGGCGATTTGGCGCGAGCGTAGCTGGTTCAGGATGATTTCCATGTTTTTGTCCTCACCAGCGGTGGTTGGAGTGCCAATCAGAACTTCTTCAAGCTCCAGGTTGTAGTGCATGAACTTGTCCTTCATCTCCTGGCTGGATTGGCGCTGGATTTCGTTACGATCATGAATCAGCTCGATGAGCGTGCGGGTTTGGCCGATGTTCTTGAAGTACGCAGAAACCATCGGGTCCAGGGTTTGTTCAACCAGCTTTTTCACATCGCCAAAGCGCTGCACCACCAATGGAGCCTTCTGGTAGTCAATGTGAATGACGACCGAGAGGGGCAGGCTGGGCTCGAAAGCGTCCTTGGTAATCAGGGACACTTCGGAAAGGTTCTCGTCCAGATTATGCGAGCCAACTTCGGACTTAATCCACTTCAGGATGATGTTCGTGGTTGGCACGAGCACCACCTTGCCGGCGTAAGTGTTAAAGGCGTACTTGCCGGGCAGAAGGGGTTCGCTCCACACACCGCGGCTGCCTTTGCTGACCAACTCCCCATGGCGGTATTCGGAGCCGGAGAGGTCCACACCGATATTGCCCGTGTAAGAAACAACCACGCCCACGAAACCGACTTCAATCACGGTCTTGTGGATCATCTCAACGGTCGCGAACAAGCGGTTGAGATAATAGGTGCCTTCCACGAGCACCTGGAGCTGGCGCCCACGCAACCCATTGGCGGCGATGAAGCGGTCCGGCATCTGGAAATTGTTATGGTAAGTCTGGGCATCGGCGGGATTTTCGCCCACCACCGGCGCGATAATTTCACCAGCGGGCAGCGAAGGACCGTCATGCACAGTCACGATGCCAATCAGGTCGTCGGAATCCTTAATCACCACGGGTGTGAAACCCTTGCGATTGTTAATAATCGCGGTCATATTCTCAATCACGCCCTGGTCATCCTTGCTCATTGAGAGGAAGTACACACGTTCTTCGGTGATGACGACGAACTGGGCCAGGTTGATGGCATAGGTGCCTTCACGCAGGATTTGGCGCTGCGGTCCGCGTTGGCCTCCATTTTTGAGGAACTCAGTCACGTTCTGGAAATTATTGGCGGTGGTATTGGAAGCCAACACCTGCATCGCGCTCAAGGGTTCGCCATCCCGGGCGAAAATGTAACCAATTTTGCCCTGGGCAATTGTGACGAGGGGGGCGATGTGCACGCGGTATTGGATGGGCATCAGGAAGTGAAGGCCACCACGCAATACATCCGGCTGGAAGCCGGCCTCACCATTGAGAGCGATAAATCCGCTCTTTAGCGATCGCCTGCCAAAGCGCTTCTCAACGATACCGATACGGTTGTTGGGAATGAAGCGAATGCCTGAAAGTATAAAAAGCACCAACAGTATCCCTAATAGGATACCTAGAACTTGGTACAGGTTGTCCATATATTCTCCTCTATGTTCTGGGAAATGCCAGATGTGGTAACTATACTCTTATCGCGAGTTCCCTTACAATAGATAATATAGGCTTGTTTCCCAAATAACCTGGAGGGCCCATGGCTGAGGATGTTATTGATTTTCCGCCGACATTAAAAGGGCAGGCGAACCTGCTCAAAACCCAACAAACGGAGCTGGATAGAGCCTTGCGCGCGCCCGCTCCCTCCGGTGAGGCGCTCGCGCTTTGCAGCCAGCAGCATGCCCATTTGCATCCTGCGGAAGCATCCGGGCACACTGCGTGGAGTTTTGAGGATAACCTGCTGAGTGGGCTACAAGAGCGCCACTTGCGCATGGTGCCCACAGGGGAGGAGCATTCCATCGCCTGGTTGCTTTGGCACATGACCCGCTGTGAGGACATCACCATGAACCTGCTGGTGGTCCGGGGCAAGCAGGGATTGGTCACTGGCGGCCATCTTGGCCGGATGAAGATTGCGTGGAGAGACACCGGAAACACTATGACCCCCGATGACATCGTCAACTTCAGCGAGGCGGTTGACCTGGACGCTTTGAGGGTTTACCGCGTGGCGGTGGCACGGCAGACCAATGCGCTCATCCATCAAATGGATTCACGCGAGCTAAACCGCAAGGTGAGAGCTGAGGACATGCGGCGGGTGTGGGATGAAGGCGCACTGCTGCCAGGGGCAGAATCAATTGGCTCCTATTGGGGCAACCGCACGATTGCCAGCCTGTTGCTGATGCCTGCCACCCGGCACCAGCTGCAACACCTGATGGAAGCCCTGGCACTTATTCGAAAACTTGATAAGTGATGGAAACATGGGTCGTGGGGTTTATGTAACAAGAGAAAGTAATAAAGGAGGATGGCATGTGTGGAAGATTTAGCATGGCCCTGGAAACGGATGATGTGCGCACGGCCCTGGCGCTTGGCCAGGTGCCAGAGTCTTGGAAACCGCGCTACAACGTGGCCCCCACCCAGGCGGTGGCAGCGGTCAGTGACGTCAACACGCGCGATGTGGTCATGTTGCGCTGGGGTCTGGTTCCATTTTGGGCAAAAGACCCTTCCATCGGCAGCCGGATGATTAACGCCCGTTCGGAGACCCTAACAGAAAAAACATCGTTTAAAAAATTGCTTTCCCGAAGGCGCTGCATAATCCTGGCGGATGGTTTTTTTGAATGGCAGAAAGCCAGCGGCACCACCAAGGGGTCCATTCCTTTTTACTTCTCCCTAAAAGATGGCGAGCCTTTTGGGTTTGCCGGGCTGTGGGACCGATGGGCTGATAAAGCGAACCCAGGCGAGTCTGCACTCACCACCTGTACCATCATCACCTGCGCCGCTAACGCACTGGTGGCGGATGTGCATGAGCGTATGCCGGTCATCCTTAGCGGCGACCGTATGTGGCAGTGGCTGCAGGCTGAGTCGGAAGTGGAAGCGCTCAGTTTACTGCGCCCCGTGGATCCCATTCTGATGCGCGCCTGGCAGGTGAGCCGGCGGGTTAATGATGTCAGCAATGATGACCCCGCCATTCTTGAGGCCGTGTAAGCTCCAATAAACTCAGCGCTGGCTTTCTACGGGCAGCGCGCCTGGCCGGCAACTCAGGTAAAATTATCCAGCAGGAGAGAGGATTAATTACTTCCTTTCTCACCAATTAAAACGGAGACCGAATGAAACTCACCAAGGTTCTGGGCGTTTGCCTGCTTATTGTATTTGTCTTTTTATCCTCCTGCCAGGGCGCGGCCCCGACCGCTTCTGAGAGCCCTACAACACCCGCGGCAACCTCCACACCGCCCCCGCAAACGGCGCCAATCGAACAACCGACATCGATCCCGCAGCCGGTGGTGGATTATCCTGGAATTGGGTGGTGGAATGATGTCACATTTTATGAAATCTTTGTACGCTCCTTCAAGGACAGCGATGGGGATGGCGTGGGCGATTTCCAAGGCATCATTTCACAGCTGGATTACCTCAACGATGGTGACCCCAACACCAGCACAGACCTGGGCATTGGTGGCCTTTGGCTCATGCCCATTTTTCCCTCTCCCTCGTACCACGGCTATGACGTCAGCGATTACATGTCCGTCAACCCGGATTACGGCACGATTGCTGACTTTAAGCAGCTGCTCGAAGAATGTCACCAGCGTGGCATTCATGTGATTATCGACCTCGTCATCAACCATACATCCTCAGATCATCCCTGGTTCCAGGCAGCCGTGGATGGCAACGCTGGTTACCACGACTGGTATGTCTGGTCCAAGACCAAGCCAACAAACACCTCCGGACCGTGGGGAAATAACGCGTGGTATGAGGCCTCCAACGGGGAATATTATTACGCACCGTTCACCAAGGAAATGCCGGACTTGAACTACCATAACCCGATGGTCACCAAGGCCATGGATAATGTGACTTCTTTCTGGTTGAACCTGGGCGTGGATGGCTTCCGCGTGGATGCTGCGCGTTACCTCTTTGAAGAAAGCCCCGCGCTGCAGGATACCAAAAGCACGATTACCTGGTTCCAGGAATGGCGGAAATACTACAAGAATATTAACCCTGAGGCTTTCACGGTTGGAGAGGTGTGGACGGACCTGCAAATCACCGCGAAGTACAACGAGCCAACCAAAGGCATGGACAGCCTGTTCATGTTCGACCTGGCAGCGGACGTGCTTGGCGGGGTGTATTCACCTGACCCTTCGCGTGTCATCAAAGCTTACCAGGATGCGCTGACCTACTTCCCGGATGGCACATTCAGCACCTTCCTCACCAACCACGACCAACAGCGCGTGGCGTCCTTTTTTAGCGACAAACTTTCCAAGCAGAAAATCGCGGCGTTCACTTATCTGACCGGCCCGGGCATTCCCTTTATTTACTATGGTGAAGAAATTGGCATGACCGGGGGCAAGCCAGACCCCAACATCCGCACACCCATGCAATGGAATGAAGAAAAAAACTCCGGCTTCACAAGCGGTAAACCCTGGATGGCCGTGAACGCCAATTTCCCACAGAAAAACGTTGAGCTGTTGACAAATAACCCGGACTCGCTACTTTCCTGGTATCGAACCCTGGTCAACCTGCGTGCCAACACGCCTGAACTGCGCTTGGGGGAGTACCTGCCACTCATCTCAAGCTGCCGGTCTGTTTACGCCGTGTTGCGCACACTGCCGGATTCCACGCCGGTGCTGGCTGTGATAAACCTGGCAGTAACCAAGGCGGAAAACTGCACCATCAGCCTGGAAGCAAGCCCGGCACAGGCAGGTGACTACAATGTGCAGGACTTGTGGGGCATCAGCCACCTGGAAGCGGTCACGATTGCCACTGGGGGCGGCATCCCTGAATTTCCCCTTTCCACCACCCTTGAAGGTGGGGAGAGTTTCATTGTTCGTTTGATTAACAAGTAATAAGCCTGCACGACATCAAGGAGAGAAGATGAAGAAGATACGCACATTCCGCACGTCTGTGGTCTCAGTCCTTTTGGCATTGACGGTCCTGGCTGGCTGTGCCGGCCAACAGACTCCCATCGCTGAGACACCCCTGCCACCAGAGGTACAGCCCACACAGCCAGTGGCAACCACCGCGCCTACGGAGGAAGCCGTCCAAACGCCACCTCTGTACGTCAACCTCACCTGGCATCAACACCAGCCGATGTATTACAAGAACGCGGAGGGGGTTTATACCCGACCGTGGGTACGCGTGCATGCCACCAAGGATTACCTGGACATGGCGGAGACCGTAGCCGCGCATGAGGGTATGCGGGCCACCTTCAACATCACCCCTTCGCTCATTCGTCAGCTGGATGATTACGCCAATAATGGCGCCAAGGACCTTTACTGGGTGCTGGCGGAAGTGCCTGCCGCGGAGCTGACGACCGAGCAGAAAACTTTCATCCTCCAGCGCTTTTTTGATGCCAACTGGGACCATATCATAGCCGTACATCCCCGCTACAAGGAACTGCTGGACCTGCGCGCTGGAACAGACGACAAAGCGATTTCCAAGGCGCTTGAAACCTTCACAGAGCAGGATTTTCGCGATTTGCAAATCTGGTTTAACCTGGCCTGGGTTGACCCGGATTACCTGGCCAAAGCTCCCTTCAAAGCCCTGGTGGACAAAGGCCAGGCCTTTGCTGAAGAGGATAAGACCATCCTATTTGATGGCATACTTGACTTAATCCGCCAGGTCATCCCATACCACAAGCAACTGCAAGACGAAGGCGTGATTGAGGTCACCACCACCCCGTACGCTCATCCCATCCTGCCCCTCATCTACAATTCGGATCTGGCCCTGGTGGGCAACCCCAAGGCCATCATGCCGGATGAAACCTTCAGCTACCCCCAGGATGCCGAATACCACCTGGTGAAAAGCGTCCAGATGTACGAAGAGCACTTTGGCCGGCCTGTGCGCGGACTGTGGCCGGGCGAGGGCGCGGTGGCCCAAGACATCGTGAACCTGGTCAGTGATGCGGGCTACACCTTCATGCAAACCGGTGAGCCCGTGTTGGCAAAAAGCCTGGGCATGGAAGGCTTCAAGCGGGATGGCTCCGAAAAAGTGACCGAACCAGACTTGCTCTACCGTCCCTATTACGTTGAAGGCACCAACGGCAAGCCCGTTGCTGTTTTCTTTAGGGATTGGAACATTTCAGACAAAATCGGTTTCACTTATTCCGGCATGGCCGGCAAGGACGCCGCTGCTGACCTGGTCGGCAGGCTGGAAGCCATCCAGGCGGATTTTGTGAGCGCCAACACCACCAGTCCCCATATCGTGACCATTGTGGTCGATGGCGAAAACGCCTGGGAGAATTATGACAACGACGGCAAGGAGTTCCTGAATTCACTTTATGAGTTGCTTTCCACGAGCAAAGACCTCCAGCCGATTACGCCCAGTGAATACCTGAAGCTTTATCCCGAACAAAACGAACTGCCCGACCTATTCCCTGGGGCGTGGTTCAGCGCGAATTACGACACCTGGATTGGTGAGACTGAAGAGGCCATGGCCTGGAACCTGCTCAAGCAAGTGCGCGTTAACCTGGAAGCCTATGAAAACGGCAGCAAGACCATAGACCCGGCCGCGCTGGCCGAGGCTTTTGATTACATGTACCTTGCCGAGGGTTCGGACTGGTTCTGGTGGTATGGCACAGACCAGGACTCAGGACAGGACAGCTATTTTGATGAAGGTTTCAGGGCGCTTTTGAAAAGCGTCTATCTCTCCCTGGGCGAGGAAGTGCCAAGCGCGCTGGATGTGCCGCTCATCACGCCGCAACCGGAAAAACCCAAGACCGCGATGACCGGCGCTGGTTCGCCGGTTGTGGACGGGGTGGGCAGCGACGAGGAATGGGTAACCGCGGCGCATTACGCGGGCAAGAAGAGCGACTACTTCCGGGATTTGTATTATGTCATGGATGAGACCAACTTATCCATGCGCTTCCAACTGGGGGAGGCCCTGGCGGCCGGTCAAAGCCTGGATATCTACCTGGGTATCCCTGGTGAAAAACGCACGGTGCAGGACTTGAGTGGAAAATTCAACCTCGCCAGTCCCTCCACGCGCGCGCTGCAAATTTTGCCCGGCGCGTCCACGCTCAAGGCGTTCAGCTTTGACGGAACGAGATGGGTGGAGGGGGATTCACTTGGTCAACTCAGTTTTGGCGAGGAAGGCGAGCTGGAACTTTCCTTCCCGCTGACCCTGCTGGGAGAGTTGAGCTCCGGAGATTCCGTGCCATTCGTGGTGCTGGCGCAACCCGCTGGGACGGCTTTCCCAGCCGCTGCCCCCGGTGCCATCCAGTACATGAGTTTTGGTCCGCGCACGCAAATTTTGCTGGTGGAGGACCCCGAAGGGGATGACAAGGGACCTGGTACGTATACCTATCCCACCGACGGCGTTTTCAAACCTGGAGATTTTGACCTGACCTTCTTCCAGGTTGAAACGGATGGCGGCACGCTCATCTTCACGTTTGGCCTGAAAGCCCCCATCACCAATGGCTGGGGTTCGGGCAATGGTTTCTCAGTCCAGACCTTTGACGTTTACATCGACAAGGACCCGGGCGCTGGTTCGGGCGACAGGATGCTGCTGCCAGGCCGTAACGCCGCGCTGAGCGCTGAAAATGGATGGGAAGTGGCGGTTTGGGTCGAAGGCTGGACGCCTCAGGTGGTCATCCCTGACCCTGAAGCCGCCAATGCACCGATTAATTTCACGGAGGCCAGCAGTGCCATACGGGTTTACGTGGACACTGGCCGAAACGCGGTGGTGGCAAGTGTCCCTGTTGAGTATTTTGGCGAGGGTGACCCAACCACGTGGGCGTACGCTGCCGTGGTGCTCGGGCAGGAAGGTTACCCGGCTGAAGGCGTCTGGCGTGTGAGGGACGTGAGCACGCAGGCAGCCCAATACAAGTTTGGCGGTGCCGCAGCGGATAACAACCACACCCGCATAATCGACATCGCGTTGCCCGCGGGTTTCACGCCTGACCAGGCTACCTCGCTGGGCACTTACGCTTCCTCCACGAAGCCACTTGAACAACTGACTCCGGATGATTACGCGATTGTTCCGCTCAACAGCGCCACGCGATAAGCTGGATGAGCCTGGATAAGAAAGAGTGTTCATGAATCAAGAAGATTTTTACATTAGCGACCACCCGCGTTCCACGGTGCAATTGCTTATGCGCGATGGGCGGGTGATTTCAGGTTTGCGCGGCGCGCTGCTTGAAAGCTTTGCCAAGGCTGTCCAAAGCCCGGAGGGGCCCATGATTGTTGGGGCAGTGCTGGCAGGTAATCTGCGGGAATTAACCTTCCCGGTCCTACAGGAAGCCGATGTGCAATGGGTGACGCTCGAAGACGCCGATGGGGCGCGCATTTACCGCCGCTCGCTCACGTTTCTGCTTGAAGTGGCGTTTAACCGCTGCTACCCGGAGGCCGTGCTCACCATTGATCATTCCGTTTCCTCCGGGGGGTACTATTGCCAGGTCACCAACCTGGAGAAGTTTGACCAGCAGGACCTGGACCGGGTGACAGCGGAAATGCAGGCGCTGGTGGCCGAGGATATCCCCTTCGTCCGGGAAGT
>JAKOSR010000155.1 GCA_029777225.1 Chloroflexota bacterium | reverse complement strand
GCGATTGCAGTTCTGAAAAGAGCCGGGCAATCTGAATTGCCGAGGCTACCTGGTTAGCAAAGGCAAGAGCGTAATTGGCAACGTCTTCATCGTATGCGTTGGGACTGCGGCTGTCCACCGTCATGCAACCGATCACCTTTTCACGCCAGATGAGCGGAATCCCCATCCAGCCCCGAATGTGCTGCGCCTCTCCCCAGCGCTCAAAGCGGGGATCCCCCAGGGTGTCGCTGAGGATGAGGGGTTGTTTTTGCTGGAAGACGAGCGTAAAGAGTGCGTTATCCGCGCTATATAGTTTGCCAATAATATCATTCGGCTTTTTAAACCCGCGACCGGCAACAGCGCGCATCGATTTGTTTTCCTCGTCATAGAGGAAAATGCACACGCTGTCATGCGGAACGACGTTGCCCAGATAGTTCATCACCTGTTCAAGCAACTGCGGCAATTCCAGTTCCGCGGTGAGCGCGGCGGTGGCTTTTTGGAGCATTTCGGCTCGGGTGCGCAGGCGCTTTTCAGCCTGATACAGGTTGGCGTTTTGATAGGACAACCCAGCCTGCCCACAGATGGCCGAAAGGATACTGCGCATGGAATGATTGAAACGCCCGCTTTCCCGGCTTTCAATGGTGAACAGCCCGATGGGTTTTCCCTGCATCAGGATCGGCGCGCCGGCCCAGGAGCGGATATGCTGGCCAAACCCGTGCGGCAATTGACGATTGCCCGGCTCGACGGTTTCGATGATGATGGGTTTTCCGGTGTCAAGGATCAGTTTGAGGAACGGGGCGGTTTCAAGTGGCAGGTGTTTGATGATGTGCCGATCCACTTCATCACCAAAAACCAGGCTGTACCCGCGGGCGCGGCACAATTCGAGGTGGTCCTCATTCAGGTTCCAGAAGGTGGCGGTGTCATATGGCAGGATGTGAGCCAGTTCCTGAAGCAACAGGTCTGGGATCCGGTTGCTATCCATCGTCGCGGACAGGGCTGAACTCGTGACGGTCAATCCTTCGACCATCAAGCGTTGCAGGTGTTCCTCATGGTAAAGGCGATTCAACTCCGCCTGGATATTCTTGCTTTGATTAATGTTCTGCAGCACTCCCTGAATCAGGACAGGTTTACCAGTGCTGTCGTACAGAATGCTCGCATCGTGATGGAACCAAACCGGATTACCCGAATTCGAGATCAGCCGGCATTCCACGGATAGGGAGGTCCGGGTGAGAAGGGCTGCCCTGAGACTCTTATCCACCCTGGCCCGGTCCTCTGGCCAAATTAATTCCAACCAGCCATTGGGTATGGCCAGTAACTCCTCGGGCTGCCTCCCCAAATGCACTTCCACCTGCGGGCTCACCCAGGTGATTTGTGGAACATCTGCCATCTCCGCCGTGTATACCACGACCGGCAGTTGCTCAAACAGGTTGCGCAGCCGGATTTCGGATGAAATGCTTGCCGCCGTCTGGTTGGCGCGTTCAAGGCCCGCGAAAATGACCTCTGCGGCGGAGCGCAGCGCATCCAATTCCATGGGGTACCATTTCCGTTTTCCGGTGCAGCATTCCAGTACCAGCCACCCCCAGGGTTCCGTCCCGCCAACCGGAAAAGCAACATGTGATGTTTCGAGTGCATCCTCCGAGGCGGCAGCGTCCGTTCGGTTATGCGCCGGGGATGTTTGATTGCCCACAGAGGCCAGGTATTCACTGGAAAGTGTAGAAGAGTGTTCTCCACAGGACGAGTCGGGCTGACCGGTT
>JAKOSR010000154.1 GCA_029777225.1 Chloroflexota bacterium | reverse complement strand
TAATGGAAAACACCGTACGCGCGCCCATATCCGAGAAAAATCCCGGTCCCGTCAAAACACTGAGTTCGGCCGCCTGGCTGGGTTGGAAAATCGAATCCAACTGGACGGACCCGTTCATCTTTGCCTTCTATTCGATTGTCCGCCCGATTACCCAGGCCGCCATCCTGATTGTCATGTACCTGGTCATCCGGGGCGGTAATTTTGCTGATCCCGATTTTGTCAACATGTACATCGGCAACGCTTTTTACCTCCTGGTTAACGGTGCCATGCAGGGTGTTTACTTTGGCATCCTGGATGACCGGGAACATTACCGCACGCTCAAGTACATCTACATTGCCCCGCTGCAAGTGCCCATTTACCTGGTTGGCCGCGGACTGGCCTCCATCGTGGTTGCTTCCATCTCCGTCGTTATCACCTTGCTGTTTGGCGTGGTTTTTCTCAAGGTGCCCATCGTGCTGGCTGAGGTCAACTGGCTGTTGCTCCTGGTGGCCCTCGCGCTCGGCATGATAACCATGGTCAGTCTGGGTGTCATCCTGGGCGGCTGGGCCTTGATGATTAAGAACAACATCTACACCCTCGGGGACGCCTTGGCCGCTGGCCTGTTTATTTTTTCCGGCGCTGTCTTCCCGCTCACCGTCCTGCCGCGTGCCTTGCGGGTGGTAGGTTATGCCCTGCCATTGGCCTACTGGTTTGTGCTCATCCGCCGGGCGCTCGTCCCAGAGATAGGGCACCTGGACCCCATGTTCAGCCATTTCAGTGATGGCAATCTGCTACTTATCGCGGTGGCCTTCGCGCTCTTGTTTGCCGTCCTGGCTGTAGTCACGTTCCGTTTCTTTGACCACCAGGCCCGCGAAAAGGGTAATATTGATATGGTCTCAAATTACTAATCCGTTTGGCGATCTCCGCTTCTCAGAAAGATAACAATGGAAGAAAACACCAATCCAACCCTTCTGTCCCCGGTCACACACTCGGGTTTTATTTCCATCGTCGGCAAGCCCAACGCCGGCAAGAGCACGCTGGTCAACCAGCTGCTTGGGCAGGCCGTGGCGGGGGTTTCAGCCAAGCCGCAAACCACCCGTCGTCGCCAGCTCGTGATTCTGACCACCGAAGCCTACCAGCTGATTCTGGTAGATACCCCCGGTCTGCATGAACCCAAGGATAAGCTCAGCCAATTCATCAATTCCGAAGCCCGTTACGCCCTGCACGATGCCGATGTGATTGTCTTCCTGGCGGATGGCAGTGAGCGCCCGGATGAAAATGACGCCGCGCTGGCGGAACTGGTTAAGGAGGTCGGGGGGGATATCCCGGTCGTCCTGGCCATCAACAAGTCAGACTCGGTCAACCCGGCGGTTTTAGACGCGAACAGGCAGGCGTTTGTCAAGCTGGTTCCCGCGCGTGAGGTGCTCACCCTCTCCGCCCTCACCGGCAAAGGTATCACCCCCTTGCTCAACACCCTCGCTTCCCTTGTGCCCGAAGGTCCGTTTTATTACCCGGAAGACCAGGTGACCGAAACCTTCGAGAGGGACATCGCCGCAGAGATGATTCGCGCCGCGGCGATGAACGAGCTGGAAGACGAAATCCCCTACAGCATCGCGACCCGGGTGGACGAATATAGCACCCGTGAAAATGGTGTCATCTACGTCAAGGGCACGATTTTTGTGGAGCGGGATGCCCAAAAAGCCATTGTCATCGGCCGCAACGGTGCCAAAATTAAGCAAATTGGCTCAGCCGCCCGCCAGGAAATCGAAAAGATGAACGGCGAAAAAGTCTTCCTGGACCTGACGGTGAAAGTGCGCAAGGACTGGAAAAATGACCAGGCCTTCCTGCATGAATTGGGCCTGACAGAGCAGGGATAAAATGACCATCACTCAGAATTTCCTCGTTTTGGGTTTTCTGGGTTTCATCATGCTCGTCAATTGGGTCAGCGCGGGCGCACTTTGGATGAAGGTTTATTACCCAACCAAGGTGCTGGCCATCCTGACCTTGCTCTTTTTCTTTTACACCCAGGGCGGTGCCGAGCCACATCGCCTGGTGTTCCTGGTCGGCCTGGCCTTTTCGGCGGTGGGGGATTTCTTCCTGGTGTTTAGGGAGAAGCGTTGGTTCATGGCCGGCCTGGGCGCTTTTTTCATCACACAGCTTTGTTACATCGCAGGCTTCAACCAAAATCCGCTTACGCCCACCCCGCTTGTGGCTGGTGTGGCCATTGCGTTCGCAGTTGCGCTCCGGTATTTCTCCTACATCGATAAAAAGGTCATTGAAAAGCCGGAGTTTCAAAAAGGACGCAACCTTTTCAAAACTTACGCGGTGGCAGTCATCCTGATGGCCACCTCGGCGGTCTTCTGCCTTTTCAGGCCGGGTTGGTATGGCATCACCCGTTGGATGGTCGCACTGGGGGGCGTATTATTCCTTGTCTCGGATACATTGATAGGCCTGGACCGCCTCGGTAATCGCATCCCGGCCGTGCGGTTTTGGATAATTTTCACCTATCACCTTGCCCAATTCCTTATCGTGATGGCCGTCGCGAGTAATTAGCTCCTCAAAATTGGCTTTTTCGTTACACAATCTATCAAAAATCACTGATTTAATGTTATATTATCCGTTTGGGCTGAGCAGGGTCATTGATTGACATCATGGCTTTGCTCGGTTATACTGAAATGTCGTGAAAATTACCTTTTGGGAGAATTGTTATGGAAAGCCCTGTCGAGCAAACTACGAATACACCCGCGTTCAAACCGAAGCAAAAAATTGATGGAAAGGTGCTGAAAACCTCCATTCAGGGTGCCCTGATTGATATTAGTTCCCCTTTGCCCGCTTTCTTGCATATCTCCCAGGTTGTGAACCCGGCCAATCCTGATGCCCAGGTCAAGACCATTGACGAGGTCCTCAAGGCTGGCGATCCTGTCATCGTTTGGGTGAAGCGTGTGCTCAAGGACCACATCGAACTGACCATGAAAGAGCCACTTGGCCTTGAATGGCGGGATATCGTCCCAGACATGGTCCTGCATGGCAAAGTTGTCCGCCTGGAAAACTTCGGCGCCTTTGTTGAGCTCGGCGCAGAACGTCCCGGCCTTGTGCATGTAAGCGAACTTTCGCACAACTACGTCCGCGTTCCTTCCGAAGTCGTCAAAATTGGGGACGAAGTGGATGTCAAGGTCCTGGAAGTTGACAAGCGCAAACGTCAAATCAAGCTTAGCATGAAGGCCTTGCAGGAACCCCCTGAGGAAGCGCCCGTAGAGTCCAAGAAGCCTGCCCGCAAGGGTAAGGCCAAGAAGGAAGTGGAAGTGGAAGTGGTTGAAGAAGTCATCCCCGATCCCACCTTCATGGAAATCGCGCTGCGCCAGGCCATGGACAAAGCCGAAATGCGCCTGCCCGAGATTAAAAACCGTGTGCGAAAGGCCAAGAACTTCGCCAGCGACGCGGATGAATTATACGAACGCACGATGAAGAACAAGATTAACGACAAGGATTAGGTGTGCGTAAAAGACAGCCATTGCCTGTTGTTTGAAGCGAATTCAGGGGAGGCGCTGAGTAATCAGCCCTCCCTGTTTCTTTTAAATGGATAAACTGTAAAGTATTGGGAGGAACATGGCAACGAAGTACATCTTCTTCACTGGGGGGGTGTTATCCTCTGTCGGTAAGGGCGTCACCGCCTCCGCCATCGGCCGCTTGCTCAAGGCGCGCGGTATCTCTGTCACCATCCAAAAGCTAGACCCCTACCTGAACGTGGACCCTGGCACTCTCAGCCCCTACCAGCACGGCGAAGTGTTCGTCCTGGACGACGGCGCGGAAACCGACCTGGACCTGGGCCATTACGAGCGCTTCTGTGACCTGCGTCTCAAGCGCACGAGCACCGTCACCACCGGCCAGGTGTACGAGGAGGTCATCAACCGCGAACGTCGTGGCGATTATCTCGGCGGCACCATCCAGGTTATCCCCCACATCACCAACGAAATCAAGCGGCGCATTGACCTTGTTGGTCGCACTAGTGGCGCGGACATCGCCCTTATCGAAGTTGGCGGCACCGTGGGCGACATTGAAAGCCAACCCTTCCTGGAAGCCATCCGCGAGATGCGCAATGACCTCGGTCGCAACAATTCCGCCTTTGTCCATCTCACCTGGCTGCCTTATCTCAAAGCCACCAACGAAACCAAGACCAAGCCCACCCAACACTCGGTGCGCGAACTGCGCTCCATCGGCATCCTGCCGGATATGATTATTGCCCGCAGTGATTACCCGGTGGGACGCGACCTGTGTGACAAGATTGCCCAGTTCTGCGATGTGCCCGTGGAAGGCGTCGTGCCCCTCGTCACCGCGGACATGCTTTATCGCATCCCGCT
Source organism: Chloroflexota bacterium (assembly GCA_029777225.1). Lineage (GTDB taxonomy): Bacteria > Chloroflexota > Anaerolineae > Anaerolineales > Anaerolineaceae > Mesolinea. Next base: position 929 of record JAKOSR010000154.1, on the reverse strand, counting down.
GATTCTCGAGTCGATGGGCGTGGCCGATTACCTGCTCAAGCGCCTCGCCCTGGAACCCAACCAGCCACCAGACCTCGATGGGTGGCGCTGGATTGTGGATGAGCTCAGCCGCGAAAAGGATAAAGTGCGGATTGGGCTGGTGGGCAAGTACGTGGAGCTGCACGATGCCTATCTCAGCGTGCGCGAGGCGCTCACCCACGCGGCGCTCTTCTGTGGCGTGTCGGTGGAACTGGATTGGATTTCTGCCACGGACTTGGAAAAAGGCATTGGGTTGGAACGCCTTGGCCAGGTGGATGGGATTGTCGTCCCGGGTGGCTTCGGCAGCCGTGGGGTGGAAGGCAAAATCCTGGCTGCCAAGTACGCGCGTGAAAATAAGGTTCCCTACCTTGGCCTCTGCCTTGGTCTGCAGGTGATGACCATCGAGTTTGCTCGCAACGTGCTGGGTCTCAAAGACGCGAACTCCTCCGAAATCGACCAGCTTACGCCCCATCCGGTCATCGACCTGATGGCTGACCAGCGCTACCTAGAAAAAATGGGCGGCACCATGCGGCTCGGCCTCTATCCCTGCGTCATTCGTCCGGGGACCAAGGCCTATCAGTATTACCAGCGGGAAAGTGTGGATGAGCGGCACCGCCACCGTTATGAATTCAACAACCAGTATCGCGACCTTTGTGAACAAAACGGCCTGGTAATTTCAGGCCAGTCCCCCGATGGGGTGCTCGTGGAAATGGCGGAAATCCAGGATCATCCCTATATGCTCGCCAGCCAATTCCACCCGGAGTTTCTCTCCCGGCCAAACCGGCCCCATCCCTTGTTCCTGGGCCTCATTCACGCGATTTGCGAGGCGAAGGGCCTGGGCAATGATATAATTCCACCTGCCGGTCTTTATAAACAACCTGACGGAAAACCCGACTAACAGATAAAGGAAG
>JAKOSR010000153.1 GCA_029777225.1 Chloroflexota bacterium | reverse complement strand
GCAATATCCATGCCATTTTGGAAAACAAAAAAAACGGTTCAATCGCTTGAACCGTCTTCCATGAAGTGCCAGGGAATACCCTGGCCTTGTGTTTTAGACCTTTTTCAGAACGGGCAGGCCGGAGGGAAGCTCGATGACCTTTTTCCCCGCGGGGACTTTCTCCACTTCCTGTCCTTTGCGGATTTCAGTGGTGAAGTAGAAAAGTTCAGTCTCCTTGCCGCTGGCGCGTTTTACCTTTTTCACATGGAGGAAATATTCTTTCCCTTTTGAATTCTTGAAACTGTAAGCCATTTTTCACTCCTTCGTAAATTGATAGAAAAGTTTCTAAACTTAGTGTAACGAATCTTCTCATCAATGTCAAACTTGAACGAGGGAACGCTTCTACAAAAAACACCCAAAATCCGGCGGGCAGCCAGGCCCAGGCAGGAAAAAACCCAACCCGGAAACAGCCCGCTCCAGTGAAAAGAAAACGATGGGATGCTTTTGGGAGGGTTTCCGCGTTGAGTTTAAAAGCGCGGGCCTACAGGTTCAGCCACCTGGCGGCCTGCTCCGGGATGGTGAGAAGGGAGCCCTGGACGACTGTGCACTTGGGCAGCGATTCCATAAAATTCCGGCCGTAAGCCTTGCTAATCACCCGCCGGTCGAGGATGACCACCACACCGCGGTCCGTTTGGGTGCGGATAAGTCGGCCGAACCCCTGTCTGAACCTGAGGATGGCCTCCGGCAAGCTGTACTCACGGAAAGGGTCGTCAAAGCTATCGGACCGCGCGGCCACAACCGGATCGGAGGGCACATCAAAGGGCAGCTTGACAATCACCAGTACGGAAAGCGCTTCTCCGGGCACGTCCACGCCTTCCCAAAACGCGCGGGTGCCAAGCAAGACCGCCCGGGGTGTTTCCTTGAAGATGTCCAGCAACGCTGAGGCTGAAGCCCCCTCCCCCTGTTCATAGACAGTGATGCCCGCCTTGGCTAGCGGTGCTTCGATGGCCTTGGAGGTCTTTTGCAGTTGGGCGTAGGAGGTGAACAAGGCCAGCATGCGCCCACCAGTGGCCTTTGCCAGGCGGATGAGCGTGTCTTCGGTCGCGCGCTGGTGCCCGTAACTATCGTTGGGTTCGGCAATGTCCTTGGCAATCAGGATGAGCGCGGAATTCTCGTAGTCGAAAGGCGAACCGACGGTGAGTTCGTTCGCATCTTCCGCGTTCAGCCGCTCGCGTAGGTAGTCGAACTCACCTTGCGTGGTAAGCGTGGCCGAGGTCAACACGATGCTGGTTTTCTCATGCCAAAGGTACTTTTCCATCAGCCTGCCGATGTGCAGAGGGGCAATTTGCAGCGTCAGACGGTGCTGAAGTGGGTCGAGTTCCACCCAGTAAATCTGGTCAATTTCGGGCGACATGGTGAGGCTGTCCACGTTGGTACCGATTTCCTGGAGACCGCCATACATCGTGCCCAGGGTGCCCAGCAGGTCTTCCGCGTCTTCCACCTCGGATTCCGCCAGCCCTCGCAGCCCTTCCCGGATGATTTTGAGCTGGGCCTGGAGGTCATCCAGGTCTTCCCGGGCCTGTTCCCAGGCTAATTCCACGTCCATCCAGGCCGGCAGCGTGCGGGTGGCCGGCTGGATGCGTTCCTGCTGGGGGTAGGTTCCCAGGGGTTTGCCATCCCGGACTTCCTCCAGCAGGTAATCCAGGGCCTTGAAATAAGCGGTCATTTCCGTGTCAAAGTGGAAGGCTTTGTCCGTCGCGATTTCAACCGCGTTGGTCAGCGCGGCGAGGTCGGCGGGCTTGAGCAAATCTTCCGAGAGTTTTAGCAAGCGGCCCATCAAACCCTGTTCGGCGCTGCCAAGTTCACGCACAAGGCGGCTCACATCCACCGCCCGCAAGCGGAACGCCATCGAGTCCGTGGTGGCAGCCTCCATGTGGTGTGCTTCGTCCACTATCAGGTAGTTGTAGGCCGGCAACACACGGTTCTCGGTGGCCGCGTCTGCCAGGAGCAACGCGTGGTTGACCACGACGATGTGCGCCCCTTCCGCGCTGGTGCGGGCCTTGTAAAAAGGACAGCGTCCGCCACTGCGCTTGAGGCAGGTCTCAAGTTTGCAGCCTTCATCTTCGGCGGACATACGCGACCAAACCATGCGTTCCACCGGTCCGTTCAGGTTGATTTCCGCACGGTCACCGCTGGCGCTGTGCTGTAGCCAGACCAGCACTTTGGCCAGCACGCGCAGCTCGTCCGCGGTTTCCAGCTTGCGTCGGCGCATGAGGGTCAGCCGCCGCGGGCAGAGGTAATTGCCCCGGCCTTTCAGGAGGCTGACATGCAAGTCCAGGTCAAGCGCTTTTACCAGGTCCGGGATGTCTTTTTGCATCAGCTGGTCCTGCAGGGCGATGGTGTTGGTTGAAATAACCACCCTTTCGCCATTCTGGATAGCCCAGCAGGCCGCCGGAATCAAGTAAGCCAGAGATTTTCCCGTACCCGTGCCAGCTTCCACCATCAGGTGGTCACCGTTTGAAAAAGCCTTGGCCACGGATTTGAGCACTTCCACCTGTTGGCTGCGGTGCTCAAAATCGGGGATATGGCGCGAGAACTCGCCGCCCGGCTCCAGGGTCTCCGCCAGTTTGTCCACATCCAAAGGGAGGGGATGCTCGGTGGGCACCAGGGGTTTCATCCTTTCGCCCTTGGCAAGCGAATACAACAAGCCGCCGCTTTCATCCGAGCCCTGGCGTGGACGGATGCCAGCCCGGCTCATGCGTTGCAGCGCCGCCCTGAAAGCGGTTTCGCCCTTCCAATTGACGCCCTCGCTCAGCCGGATAATTTCCGCGACGAGTTCGATGGGCAATTCCTCGATTTTTTCAATCAACCTGGCGTAGACTGCCTGGGTGGTTTTGGCATCCTCCAGGGCGCGATGGGCCGAGTTTTGAATGACACCAAGCTGGTGTGCGAGCGACCCGAGGCCATAGCGCGGTGCCATGGGCATCAACACCGACGCGAGTTCGTAGGTATCGATGCTGACGTTGTTTTTGAGCGCGCCAATCTTGTAGAAAAAGCTCAAATCAAAGCCGATATTGTGGCCAACAATCGGGGCATCACCCACAAAATCCAGCACTTGCGGCAGAATATCCACCAGCAACGGGGCATTTTGGACCATGCTATTACTGATGCCGGTAAGATTGGTGATGAAGCTGTTGATGGGCTTGCGTGGATTAACGAGGGAGGCATACTCCGCCTCCACGCGTTTTTCGCTGAATTTCACCATCCCAATTTCGATGATGCTGTCAGAATTGGGGTCCAGTCCAGTTGTCTCAATATCGAGGGATACCAACAAAGCCATGGCCAGGATTATACCCTACGGGCATTCCAAGCGCGGCCAGCGTGGGTGACGGATTGCAAACATGGTACGAAATTAATGCCAATCAAATACCCATCTCCTATTATAGGTATAATACCGCCGAGAGGAAATTAACCATGGATCTATTTTTGACAATTCTCCAGTTTGTCCTGGCATTTGGACTGCTGGTTTTCGTGCATGAACTGGGACATTTTTTGGTCTCAAAAGCCTTGGGTATCGAGGTCGAGGAATTCGGATTTGGTTACCCTCCCCGCCTGGTGAAGCTTTTCACCTGGAAAGGGACGGACGTCACGCTCAACTGGATCCCGTTTGGTGGCTTTGTCCGCCCCAAAGGTGAGACGGAAGAAGGCGTTGAGGGTGGCATGCTCTCCGCGCCTGCCTGGAAGCGCCTGCTCATTCTGCTGGCCGGTGCCACCTTTAACTTTATCACTGGCATCATCATTCTCATCATCATGTTTAACGCGGTCGGCACCGCCGATACGTCCCGCGTTTTGGTCTCTGAGGTCATCCAGGGCTCGCCCGCCCAGCAGGCTGACCTGCGGGCCGGGGATTTGATCACCAGCATTGCTGGCACACCCATCACCAGCATGGAAACCCTCCAGAACCTGATTAAGGCCAACCTGGGCAAGGAAATCAGCATCGGGATCAGCCGGGATGGCCAAACCCTGACGACGACCGCTACGCCGCGCGTCAACCCACCGGCCGGTCAGGGCGCCCTGGGAATCAGCCTGACCAACCCGCTGGAACCGCTACCCTTCTTCCCCTCCGTGGGGAGGGCGTTTGAGACCTTTGGCATGCAGGTGCAACAGACCCTCATGCTGCCGGTCAACCTTATCCGCGGTGTGATAAACCCCTCGGACGCGCGCGTGGTTGGCATCAAGGGCATTTTTGACATTTTCAGCAACGCCAGCCAGATGGACCAAACCAGCACTATTGCCACGGCGACGCCGCTGCCCATCTACCGCCTCTCGGTCATTTCCATGCTGTCCATTGCCCTGGGCATCACCAATTTGCTGCCCATCCCCGCTTTGGACGGCGGACAGATTGTTTTACTCCTTCCGGAGCTGTTCTTCAAGAAACGCATTCCCCAGAATGTCGTGAACGCGATTAATTCTGTGTTCTTCTTCCTGCTGATTGCCCTGATGATTTACATCACGGTGCAGGACTTTGTCAACCCGGTTCTTCAACCCTGATCAGGAGCTGCCATGGAAACACCCATCCAACTTGATGACCTGATTAATGCGCTCATGGATGAGGAAACCCTGTTTCCTCCCAAGCTTTTATATCAATTCTCCGACCTTTCCAGTGCCAACACTCGGGTATTGCGTGAGGCCTGGCCCAATGTGCCTCTCCAACGCCGCCGCAACCTGGTTTCGGACCTGGTGGATTTGGCCGAGAGCGACCCCATGCTCATGTTCGAGGAGATGGGCCGCATTGCCCTGGAAGACGCCGATGACCAGGTGGTGGAATCCGCCATCGACCTGCTCTTTGAAGAAGAAGACCGCCGGCTGGCCACCGCGTACCTGGATATTCTGACTGACACCACGCGGGGCGGGCAGGTACGTGCTGCCGCTGCGAACGTGTTGGGGGTGCGCCTGGCAGGCTTGGCAGACGCGCACCAGGCCTTGATTGACCGGATTGAAAACGCCTTGTTGGCCGCGCACCACGCGGACCCATCCGACCTGGTGCGCCGGCGGGCTTTGGAGTCGCTCGGTTTTTCAAAACATGCCGACGTGCCCCAGTTAATCCGCGCGGCTTTCGCACGCCAGGAGTTGGATTGGGTGGAAAGCGCCCTGTTTGCCATGGGGCGCTCAGCTGACGAGCAATGGGAACAAAACGTGCTTGCGACCTTAACCCACGAAAACGCTGCTGTCCGCGCCCAGGCCTTCCACGCCGCTGGTGAACTCAGCCTGCAGAAAGCCCGCCAAACCCTGGTCAAAGCACTAAAAAACGAGGTGGACAGCGACGTGCGTCACGAAGCCATCTGGGCGCTTTCCCAAATTGGCGGAGAGGGGATTGGAGAGAAATTGGAAGCCCTCCTCGAAGAGACCGACGATGACGAGGAAGCCCAGCTGATTGAGGAAGCCTTGGACACACTCAATTTCATCAATGGTGATGGCGAGCTTGAAATGCTGGCCTTCCCCTCACAAGCCGGCCATCAGCATGCCGGGGTGGATGGGGAGGAACCTGGAGCCCTTTCCGAGGAAGAAGAAGAAGAAGGCTTCCTCTCGGCACGTTCAGGCCTGGATTTGGAGGAATGGGATCGCTACATCAATGACGGCGACTCCGAATTTGACGAGGATGACGAGTTCGATGAGGATTCCTTTGAGGAAGATGATTTTGATGATGGTTTCGAGGATGTGGACGGAAAGTATTAGCCCACAGCCAGCGTGGGGAGAAGAAACCGATGGATGATGCGGCTTCGAACCAGGCTCAGCTCCACGCGGTCATTAGTGGCCATGTGCAGGGGGTGGGCTTTCGTTATTTCGTGCTTGAGCAGGCCCAGCGCCTTGGCCTGACCGGCTGGGTGCGCAACCTCAATACCGGCCAGGTGGAGGTCCTCGCGGAGGGTAGCCAGGCTGACCTTGAAGTCTTCCTACGGTACCTGGGCAGAGGCCCTTCCAGCGCGTATGTCAAGGACATCCGCGTGGATTGGCAACCAGCCACTTCTGAATTCTTTAATTTCAGGGTTTCGCGTGATATCTAACGCTTAGTCTTTCCGTCCGGCCAGGATTTCCTGCTTCTTCCAGGCGGGTAACTTGGATTCTTCTGCCAGGAGCGCGCGCAGCTCGTAAACCTGGTCCCTCAGCATCGCCGCCCGTTCAAATTCCAGCTCAGCGGCAGCCGCACGCATCTGTTTTTCCAACCCATCCAACATTTTTTGAAGTTCACGGGCTTCCATCTTTGCGGCCAGGTCGCGCGCGTTAAGGCTTGGTTTGCCTTCAGATTCAGGGATGTTCGCAAGGCGCGCGGTGATGTCGTGCACGGCTTTGGTGATGCCCACCGGCGAGATGTGGTGCTCTTCGTTGTAGGCTTCCTGTTTGGCACGGCGCCGGTTGGTCTCATCAATGGCGCGTTTCATCGAGTCGGTCATCTTGTCCGCGTAGAGAATGACCTCGCCATTGATATGCCTGGCTGCCCGGCCAAAGTTCTGGATGAGCGCCGTGGTCGACCGCAGGAAACCTTCCTTGTCCGCGTCCAGGATGGCCACCAGCGAAACCTCCGGCAGGTCCAGGCCCTCGCGCAGGAGGTTGATGCCCACCACCACCTCAAAAACGCCCAGGCGCAGGTCGCGCAGGATGCCGACCCGTTCCAACGTTTCCACTTCGGAATGCAGGTAATGCACTTTGAAGCCCGATTCCATCAGGTAATCGGCCATATCCTCTGCCATACGTTTGGTTAGCGTGGTCACCAGCGCGCGTTCCCCGCGTTCCACGCGTTTGCGCAGTTCGACGATGAGGTCGTCCACCTGCCCCTCGGACGGACGGATGGTAATCTTGGGGTCCAGGAGGCCGGTTGGGCGGATGATTTGCTCCACCACCTGGTCCGCTTTTTCCATCTCGTACGGCCCCGGGGTTGCGCTGGTGTAGAGCGTGATGCCCATCATCTTTTCAAATTCGGTAAACTTGAGCGGGCGGTTATCCAGCGCGGAAGGCAGCCTGAAGCCGTAGTCCACCAGGGTCTCTTTCCGGGACCGGTCCCCGTTGTACATGCCCCTGACCTGTGGAATCATCATGTGCGACTCGTCCAGCACGAGCAGGTAACGCGAGGGTAAAAAGTCCAGTAAGGTCCAGGGGGCCGAGCCAGCCGGTCGCTGGTCAATGTGACGGGAATAGTTCTCGATGCCGGCGCAGGAACCCACTTCACGGAGCATTTCCAGGTCAAAACGTGTGCGCTGTTCCAGGCGTTGTGCCTCCACCAGCCGGTTGTTGGCGCGGAAAACGCTGAGCTGGGAATCCAGCTCCAGCTCAATATCGCGCAGGGTTTTCTCCATGCGGTGCTCTTCGGTGACGTAGTGTTTGGCCGGGTAGATATCCACG
>JAKOSR010000152.1 GCA_029777225.1 Chloroflexota bacterium | reverse complement strand
GAGGAAGGTGGCTATGTCAACGGAGTGCTGGCTGCTGCTCTCACGAAGAACAAGATGATCGGTGTGATTGGCCCTCTCGAGGTCGGTGATGCACGACTGTATGTGGATGGCTTCAAAGCTGGCGTAGTGGCAACCAATCCTGAAATCCAGGTGGATGTAAATTACATAGGTTCCTTTTCCGATGTGGTTAAAGCATCTGAGGCCGCAAGCAGCTACATTTCGCAGGGAACGGATATCCTGACCGGGACTGCCCAGATGGTGGTTGGTGCGACCAATAAGGCGAAAGACAGCGATGTCCTGTGGTTTGGCACTCAATCCAATCAGTCTGCTTTGGCGCCCAAGATCACAGTTGCCAGCCAGGTCTATCACTGGGAAGTGGTCCTCAAAGAAATCATTGCCAAGGTCCAGGCTGGCACACTGGGTGGCAAGACCTTCACAATCAGCCTTGCCAATGGCGGTGAGGTGATTGAGTACAACGCGGAATATGCCCTCCCTGCTGAAGTGAAGGCCCTGGGTGATGCAGCCGTACAGCAGATCGTAAGCGGTAGTGTCACCGTTACGATGCCCTAAGGGTTAGCGCGGCATGTCATCCTATGACAACCTGCAGCCCATACTTGGAAGAAACACCTTACCTTTAGTATGCACATGTTTTTTTACATCGGCTAGATATCGCCCGGGCTCATGTAAATCGTCGCAACGCTTGATTCGATCGGAGTGATTGACTATGACTACTATCAATACGCCAATAAAAAAGGTACGACGTGCTGAAAAGCGCAGAGATGGTATGAGATTTTCCATTCGAACAAAAATCACCTTTTGGGTTGGCTTTTGTATCGCGCTGGTGGCACTGATCCTGATTGGATATTCAGTGATTACCCTTCGCCAAATGTCAATCGACAATGCGACGAAAGAAGCCAGTACCCTTGCAGACGCACAAGTCGGCCTCGTACAAAACCAACTCAATCTGCCGCTATTCACCGCGCGCGCAATGGCACAATTCCTTTCCACGACCAAGGATCCGGGTAACCCGATATCGTTGACGCGCGATCAAGTGAATGGAATGCTCAGGACCCTATTAATTAATAATCCCTCATTCCTGGGGACCTACACTCTTTGGGAACCCAATGAATTTGACGGGCAAGATCCTACCTATGCAGGGGCAGTGGCCCACGATGATACCGGGCGCTTCATTCCTTATTGGGTAAGGGGCGATGACGGGATTATCCATGTGGAGGCACTGGCACAATATGAAACGCCTGGAGTAGGGGATTGGTACCTCCTGCCTCGTAGTACCAAAAAGGAAGTTACTCTTGCCCCGCTGATCTACCCCATCCAGGGCAAGGATGTGGTGATGGCCTCCTTCGTTGTACCTGTTATTCAGAACAATAAATTCTATGGGATTGCCGGTGTTGATGCGCCGATTGGCTTTGTGCAACAGATCGTGGATAACGTCAATTTATATGACGGTACGACCAACGCCGTTCTATTTTCAGACACAGGCACATTGATTGCTGTCCGCCAGCAGCCGGAACTGACAAACCAGCCTGCGAACCTGATCTATCCAGATTTTGACAAAATACAACCCGCCCTGGGTTCGGCCTTTACCAGATTAAGCGCTGACGGCAAATACCTGCAGATCTTTTCGCCAATTGCAGTTGGCGACACTGGAACACACTGGGTGATCGGGCTGATCATTCCGTTTGAAAAAATCACCGCTCCGGCAACCACTGCCGCTGTTCGTCAGGTCAGTATTAGTACGGCACTCATTCTGCTTGCCCTGGCTTTCCTCTGGTTCCTGGCAGGTCAGATCGTCCACCCCATCCAAGTTTTGACGGACGCGGCCCAGGCTGTTTCTGAGGGCAAATGGAGCGTAACTGCGGAAGTGCATAGTCATGACGAGGCGGAGGTGCTGGCAAATACATTCAACTTGATGACGGCTCAACTGCAGGATCTTTTTAGCACACTCGAACAACGCGTGGCGGATCGCACCAAAGCTCTCGCTACTTCCAGTGAAGTTAGCCGGCGACTCTCCACAATCGTTGACCAGAAATTG